>DATGHJ010000029.1:0-4782 GCA_035308085.1 Trinickia sp.
CTTTCAGTGTGCCGGACGTGATGCTTCAGCGCCGCGTCGATCTCGCCGTGGCGGGTCAGCGCTAACGCGCTGCTCGTTTGGCGCGCCGCCCTGTCCGGACGAAGCTGCGCATCGAGCCGAGACGCCGCGCCCGCGCACGCCGGACCGCGCCCGGTATCGAGCGGCAGGGACAATGGCTTCGGCGACAAGGCGGGAGGCGTCATGCGTGCGATTTCGTCTGGCTGCGGATGGCTAGCCGCTAGGGATGGCAAGCTCAAGCCGCCAGCTTCGGCAGCATGGGACCCAATGAGGGATCGAGCCCCAGCGCGCTCAGCGTCTGGCTATCGATGTCGATCCAGCACGCGACGACCATCCGGTCGTCGATCCGCTGCGGCGCACCCGCCCGGTGCGCGTGCACACCGATTCGCCGGAACAGCCGCTCCATGCTGAGAAACGTCACACCGATCAATTGGCGCGCGCCGAGCTTTGCCGCGCACTCGACCACCGACGCCAGCATCGGCCGCACGGCCCAAGCCGAGTCCTCGTGGGTGAGGTCGGACGCGGCCGGATTCGCCGCCGGGTTTGCCGCCGGGTTTGCCGCAAATCGCGACAACTCCCAGACATCGCGGGCGATGGGGGCCGGCATGTCGTCCGCGAGAAGAAACGGGAACAGCTCCTGTAGCAAATAGGGGCGGGTTGTCGGCAAAAGCCTGGCGCAACCGCAGATCGACCCGGTCGCGTCGTCATGAGCGACCACATAAACGGTGTCTTCCCGGTCGTATTGATCGCGCTCGAAGTGATCGTCGGCGCCTGGGAGCTTCCAGCCGAGCTGCTCGACGAAAATTCGATGTCGATAGTGCGCGAGAGCCGTGTCGAGCGGGTCGGGCAACCGCCCGTCGCCATGAACTGACGTTCGCATGGAGTCCTCGCGTGTGCTTTTTTAATGAGCGCATTACATCGCGCGCCCCGAGGACATGAAACTGTCAATGTTGACAGGCGTTTACGTCAGATGAGAGGGCGTTTGCGGCACCCCGGCGCCAATTCATAATGAGATTGAAATGAGCCCGGAGTTTGCTTATAAAGAGAGTTGAAGGGATATTTCGAGATAATTAGTGGGGGTTGGGAGTGCGTCTTGGGGGTGGATGGCGCTAGTGAAGGCCGGAGCTGCAGACGCGCAAGTTAAAGCGCGGCACGAGCACGGCGTTTGCCACTTCGTTCGGCCAGTTCAGTTGAGCGAGTCGGCGGATCAGCGCCTTCGCCGTACGCGTCATGCCCAGGTCTAGGCCGCGCCGGTCGATGCACATGAGGTTGCTTCTGACATCGTCCCAGGCGACGAGGAGCGCACCGGTCGTGCGGTCGAGATACCAGTCCCATCCCACCGATATATGCGCAGCCCCGGGGCGCCGCATTCTCTGCCATTCCGTGTAGCCCGCGCGTACGGCATCGACATCGCTGGCGCGCAGATCCGAGAGCAATGATTCATCGATGCCGGAATCCACGTGGACCAATTGCAAATCCGCAAGCACGCGTTCTGGAACACGGACATAGCCATCGGGGGAAGGGCTATGCAGAAGTGCGAGAGAGGGTTTCATGGCGGGAATGTATCAGCCCGCCGACCTGGTGAGACCTGCTAACTATGACAGTCTTACGATTTGCGGGGAAAAAATGGAGTTGCTATGGCAAGACGCTTATCAACAGTTTCGCAGCGCGGGGTCCGAGCAGCAGCTGTTCACGCAAATCGCTGATTTCGCCAAGAAGCTGGGCTTCGAGTATTGCTGCTATGGGATTCGCGTGCCACTGCCGGTATCGAAGCCCACGGTGGCGATTTTCGACACGTATCCCGCAGGGTGGATGAAGCACTATCAGGACAGCAATTTTCTGCAAATCGATCCGACGGTGCGCGAGGGGATGAACAGCACGGGGCTGATCGTCTGGCCCGACGCGCCGCCGGAGGATTCCCCCAAGCTCTGGGAAGACGCGCACGACTTCGGGATGGCGGTCGGCGTCGCGCATTCGAGTTGGGCCGCGCACGGTGTGTACGGTCTGCTGACGATCTCGCGCCCGTCCGATCCGCTCACGCCCTCCGAAATCGACGATTTGACGCTGCAAACGAGTTGGCTCGCGAATATCACGCACACGATGATGAGCCGGTTTCTCGTGCCGAAGCTCGCGCCCGAAGCGAGCGTCATGCTGACGCCGCGCGAGCGCGAGGTGCTGTGCTGGACCGGCGAGGGGAAGACCTCGTGCGAGATCGGGCAGATCCTCAACATCTCCGAACGCACGGTCAATTTTCACGTCAACAACATTCTGTTCAAGCTCTCCGCGACCAACAAGGTGCAGGCCGTCGTGAAGGCGATCGCGATGGGGCTCATCGATTCGGCCTAAGCCGCGAGCCTCGATGCGCGTTCGCGCGGCAACGCACCGAGCTCGGCGAGCGGGTGCTTGTCGCTCATCCACGGCGAGCGCAGGAAATGCCGCTCGCGCTCGACGCGAACCTCCGCCAGCGTAGCGGGCTGCCAGCGCGGCTGGCGGTCCTTGTCGACGAGATGCGCCCGCACGCCTTCGCGGAAATCGCCTTCGTCGATCGCGCGCGTGACGATGCCGAGTTCCATCCGAAAGCATTCTGCGAGCGTCATCGAGCGTCCGCGCAGCAGCGCTTCGCGGGTCACGTGCAGCATCGTCGGCGAATGCGCGGAAAGCGCGTCGAGCGTCGCTTGCAGCCAGGTGCGCAGTTCGCGCGGCGGATCGAGCTGCAAATCGGCGGCGAGCGATGCCGCGGCTTCCGGAACCGTGAGACGTGCGGCGAAGTGCTTGACGATGAGCGGCATGAAGGCGTCGATGGCCGCGTGCGGCGTGACGTTCGCGGGCGGGATGAAGACGTCGGCGAGACGCCGCTCGATGCCGTCATCGGGCATGCGCTGCAGACGTTCCTCGAACGTGCGCAGCCATTCGCTCGGCACGCAGGCATCGGCGAGGCGGCAGCGCGCGGCGTCGGCGCCCGACAGCGTCGCGCCGCTCAGGCCGACGTACAGCTCGAGCTCCACCGGCATGACGCTCAGGAAGCGCGTTGCGCCGACATCGGGCACGAAGCCGATGCGCGTCTCGGGCATCGCGATCTTGCTGCGCTCGGTCGCGATGCGCAGCGTCGCCGCCTGCGCGAGCCCCATGCCGCCGCCCATCGTGATGCCGTCCATCAGCGCGACGATCGGCTTCGGAAACGCGTGCAGCGCGAAATCGAGCCGGTATTCGTCGATGAAGAATTGCTGCCATGGGGGCGTGGCGTCCGACGTGCCCGAAGGACTGGACGCGTGGTAAAGCGCGCGCACGTCGCCGCCCGCGCAGAAGCCCTTTTCGCCGCTGCCTCGCAGCACGAGTGCAACGATCTTGTCGTCCGCGCGGCAGCGTTCGACGTGCTCGGCCAACTCGCGCACCATGTCGTGCGAAAGCGCGTTCAACGCGTGCGGCCGGTCGAGTGTCAGGATCGCGACGCGGTTCACGACGTGGTAATTCACGCGGCCTTGCGAAGGCGCTTCGGTTGTCGGCGCGGCGTTGGGCAATGAAGCGTCGGAGGCTCGCGCCACGGGTGTTTCCATCGGCATGCTCATCGGCTGTTTCCCTGACTCGTGCTCCAACGCGGTGCGCGCTTTTCGAGGAAGGCGTTGACGCCTTCGCGTTGATCGGCGCCGTCGAACAAGTCGACGAAGCGTTCGCGTTCCAGCGCGAGCGCCGCGCCGCGCGGCACGGCGTTGCGCGCCTGATGGATCAGCGTCTTGCTGAACGCCACGGCTTGCGGGCTCAGCGTCGTCACCCGTCGCGCCATCGCGAGCGCGGCTTCGCGCGCCGCGCCGCGTTCGACGACTTCCTCGACGAGATTGATGCGCAGCGCCGTGTTCGCATCGATGCGTTCGCCGGTCAGGATGATCCGCTTGGCCCAGCCCTCGCCGACCAGCCAGGGCAGGGTCTGCGTGCCGGCGCCGCAAGGCAGGAGGCCGACTCCCGGCTCCGGCAGCGCGAGCTGAGCGTGTTCTTCGGCGATGCGGACGTCGCACGACAGCGCGCATTCGAGACCGCCGCCCATCGCATAGCCGTTGATCGCCGCGATCACGACCGCGCGCGCGTTCTGCAGCGTCTCGAAGGCGGCGCCGAAACGCTGCGCCGCGAGCTGCGCGCGTGCGCGGTCGCCGTCGGCGAATTGCTTGAGGTCAGCGCCCGCGCAAAAGAACTTTGGGCCATCGCCGGTGATGACGATCGCGCGCACGCGCGGCTCGTCGTTCAATTGTTCGATCGTCTGCTGCAACTGCAGCAAACCTTCGGGCGTGAACGCGTTGACCGGCGCGCGTTTCAGCGTGATCAGCGCGACCCCCGGTTCGCTCGCGGTATCGAGTTCGATCATCGCTTCGCTCCCGCGTCGCGGTACAGTTTGATGACGGCCGAAAAGTCGAGGCCGCCGTCGCCGTGCTGGCTCATCGTTTGATAGAGCTGTTGCGCAAGCGCGCCGAGATAGATCGGCTGCTTCGCGGATTTGGCGGCGTCGGCGGCGAGGCCGAGGTCTTTGAGCATCAGGTCGGTGCCGAAACCGCCCGAGTAGCCGCGCGACGACGGCGCGGTTTCGATGATGCCGGGGAACGGGTTGTAGGTGTCCGAGCTCCAGCAACGGCCCGTCGACGTGTTGACAATGCCCGCCAGCACCTTCGGATCGATGCCGAGCGCGACGCCGAGCGACATCGCCTCCGACACGGCCGCCATCGAGATGCCGAGCACGAGATTGTTGCAGACCTTCGCGACCTGCCCCATGCCGGTCGC
>DATGHJ010000030.1:0-3497 GCA_035308085.1 Trinickia sp.
ACTTCACATAGAGGTTCTGGAAGGTCGGCTCGATGCACGCGGACACGCCGATGATGTTCGAGATCGTCGCCGTCGGCGCGATCGCGACGCAGTTCGAGTTGCGCATGCCGTAGCTGGCGATGCGCGAGCGAAGCGCCGGCCAGTCCATCGACTCGCTCGAATCAACTTCGACATAGCCGCCGCGCGCTTCGGCCAGCAGCTTCAGCGAGTCTTGCGGGAGGATGCCGCGATCCCACAGCGAGCCGGGGTAGCTTGAGTAGCGGCCGCGCTCTTCGGCCAGTTCGGTGGACGCGTAGTACGCGTAGTAGCAGACCGCTTCCATCGACCGGTCGGCGAACTCGACGGCCGCCTCCGATGCGTACGGCGTGCGCAGCAAGTGCAGGCAGTCCTGGAAGCCCATGATGCCGAGACCGACTGGGCGGTGCTTCAGGTTCGAGTTGCGCGCCTTCGCGACGGCGTAGTAGTTGATGTCGATGACGTTGTCGAGCATCCGCATCGCGACGCTGACCGTGCGCTTGAGCTTCTCGTGGTCGAGCGCGTAGCTGCCGTCGGCCTGCTTCGTCAGGTGCGCGACGAGGTTCACCGAGCCCAGGTTGCAAACGGCGATTTCGGCGTCGCTCGTGTTCAGCGTGATCTCGGTGCACAGGTTCGACGAGTGGACGACGCCGACGTGCTGTTGCGGCGAGCGCACATTGCACGGGTCCTTGAACGTGATCCACGGATGGCCGGTCTCGAACAGCATGCCGAGCATCTTGCGCCACAACTGCGCCGCCGGAATCTTCTTGAACAGCTTGATCTCGCCGCGCGCGACCTTGTCTTCGTAAGCCGTGTAAGCGGCTTCGAACTCGGCGCCGAACTTGTCGTGCAGGTCCGGGCAGGTCGACGGCGAAAACAGCGTCCAGTCGCCGCCTTCCATCACACGCTTCATGAACAGGTCGGGAATCCAGTTCGCCGTGTTCATGTCGTGCGTACGGCGGCGGTCATCACCGGTGTTCTTGCGCAGCTCGAGGAATTCCTCGATGTCGAGGTGCCACGATTCCAGGTACGCGCAGACCGCGCCCTTGCGCTTGCCGCCCTGGTTCACGGCGACGGCCGTGTCGTTGACCACCTTCAGGAACGGCACGACGCCCTGCGACTTGCCGTTGGTGCCCTTGATGTGCGAGCCGAGCGCGCGCACGCGGGTCCAGTCGTTGCCGAGGCCGCCGGCGAACTTCGAGAGGAGCGCGTTTTCCTTCAGTGCCTCGTAGATGCCGTCGAGGTCGTCCGCGACCGTCGTCAGGTAGCACGACGACAGTTGCGAGCGGCGCGTGCCCGAGTTGAAGAGGGTCGGCGTCGAGCTCATGAAGTCGAATGTCGACAGCACGTTGTAGAACTCGATCGCGCGCGCTTCGCGGTCGATCTCGTTCAGCGAGAGGCCCATCGCGACACGCATAAAGAATGCCTGCGGCATCTCGATACGGGTGCCATCGACGTGCAGGAAGTAGCGGTCGTAGAGCGTCTGCAGGCCGAGGTAGCCGAACTGCAGGTCGCGCTCGGCGTCGAGCGCGGCGCCCAGGCGCTTCAAGTCGAACTGCAGCAGCTTGTCGTCGAGCAGCTCGGCTTCGACGCCGCGCTTCAAGAACTGCGGGAAGTACTCGGCATAGCGCTCGCCCATTTCACCTTGCGTGACTTCCTCTTCGAGGATCTCGCGGCGGATCGTGTGCAGCAGGATGCGTGCGGTGACCTGGCTGTACGCCGGGTCCTTTTCGATCATCGTGCGCGCAGCGAGAATGGCCGAGTCGTAGACTTGGCTCATCGGCACGCCGTCGTAGAGGTTCTTGACCGTCTCGGCGACGATCGGCTCGGCGGAAACTGCGTCGCCGAGGTTCGCGCAGGCCGACTCGATCAGCGCGGTGAGCGCCTTCATATCGAGCGGACGGGCGATGCCGTTATCGACGACGTTCAGGCCCGTGCTCGGCGCGCTTTCTTCTTGCGCGTGACGCTCCTGATTGCGCTTCTCGCGATACAGCACATAAGCGCGCGCGACGTTGTGCTCGCCGCCGCGCATGAGCGCCAGTTCGACCTGGTCCTGGATGTCTTCAATGTGGAACGTACCGCCGTTCGGACGGCTGCGCAGAAGCGCGCGCACGACGCTTTGCGTGAGCTGCTCGACGAGTTCGCGCACGCGGGCCGACGCGGCGCCCTGTCCGCCGTTGACGGCCAGAAATGCCTTCGTCACCGCAATCGCGATCTTCGACGGCTCGAACGACACAACGCTGCCATTGCGGCGGATCACCTTGTAATCCGCGAAGGTCGCCTGTGGCGCAAGCGCGTGGGCGCTCTGTGCTTGCCCGCCGAGGGTGCGGCCGGTAGGCGCGCCTTCGTGCTGACTCGTCACGTTGTCGGTCGTTTGCATGTGCAAAGCTCCTGGTCTTGTTGGATGGTGCGGAGAGACCCGCGGGTTAAAACACTCGCTGCGCAACCCCGTGCGCGAACGAAGATGTGGAAGAAAAGCAGCGGCACTGAACGGCCGCGCGGGACAACGTTGATTCGACGATGATCGTTTTCATCTTGGTTATCACCATTCCCCGATAGCGCTTTTCTTCTTTGACAGCGCTGCGCGAGATTGGATGTCCCGTCGCAGCGCTTCTTTGATTGCAACGCTGGCAATGCTTGCGGCAGCGGGCTTTCGAGGCCGGGTGCCGCCGGGTCAAAGACACAAGATATTGTGCAAGTGCGTCTGACTGGCACCAAGTATAGTGGACTTGGGCGCCATCTCAAAAGCCTTTATTTGGCGTCGGACGCTTGACTTTTCACGCAGCTAGACGAGACAAGGGATCGCCCGGAAAGCTAGGCGCAGCAACGTTCTTCGACTTGCCCAAGCAGTGAGCAACGAACGTGCGCGGGCTTGGGACGCGACCGTGTCAGCCGTGCCGATAGGGAAAATACCGAGCGGGCAACGCGGTGTCTTGCGCGAAGCGTTGCCAGTCGAAATGCGGACCGGGGTCGGTCTTGCGGCCCGGTGCGATGTCGGAGTGGCCGGCGAGCCCATCAATCGGATAGCGAGCGACGAGCGCCTTCACGAGTGCGGCCAGCGTCTCGTATTGCGGTACTTCGAACGCCGTGTCGTCGCTGCCCTCGAGCTCGACGCCGATCGAAAAGTCGTTGCAGCGTTCGAGGCCGAAGAAGTTCGAGAGGCCCGCGTGCCACGCACGCTCGTTGCACGAGACGAACTGCTCGAGCGCGCCGTCGCGGCGGATCACGAAATGCGACGACACGCGCAAGCCGCGCAGATGCGCGTCGTAGTACGGGTGCGCGTCGCAGTCGAGTCGGTTCAAGAAGAGATCGGCGATCGCGCTGCCGCCGAACTCGCCGGGCGGCAGGCTGATGTTGTGGACGACGATGAGCGTGGGCAGGGCGCCGGCGGGGCGCGCCTCGAAGTTCGGCGAAGGCAGCACGCGCGCGCCGCGTGCCCAGCCGTCGCCATCGACGGCGACGGCGACGGCGAACGGCGGCAT
>DATGHJ010000031.1:0-5344 GCA_035308085.1 Trinickia sp.
CGTGAGGTCGCGCGTGCGATAGCGGATGATGGGCAGCGCTTCTTTCGTGAGCGAGGTGAAGACCAGTTCGCCAAACTCGCCGTCGGGCAGCACTTCACCGGTATCGGGGTCGATGACTTCTGGGTAGAAGTGGTCTTCCCAGATCGTCGGGCCGTCCTTCGTTTCCACGCATTCGGACGCCACGCCAGGGCCCATCACCTCGGACAACCCATAGATGTCGACTGCGTCGATGCCCATGCGCTTTTCGATCGCGGCGCGCATGTCGTTGGTCCAAGGCTCGGCGCCGAAAATACCGATGCGCAGCGAGCAATGCGCGGGATCGACGCCTTGCCGCTCAAGCTCATCGGCGATCGACAGCATGTAGCTCGGCGTTACCATGATGATGTCGGGCTTGAAGTCCTGGATCAGCTGAACCTGCTTTTCCGTTTGGCCGCCGCCGAAGGGAATGACCGTCAGGCCCGCCCGTTCCGCGCCATAGTGCGCGCCGAGACCGCCCGTGAAGAGGCCGTAGCCGTAGCTCACGTGGACTTTGTCGCCGCGCCGTGCGCCTGCAGCGCGAATCGAGCGGGCGACGAGATTGGCCCAAGTATCGATGTCGCGCGCCGTGTACCCGACGACGGTCGGCTTGCCTGTCGTACCCGACGACGCATGAATGCGCGAGATCTGTTCCTGAGGCACGGCGAACATGCCGAACGGGTAGCTATCGCGCAGGTCGCTCTTGGTCGTGAACGGGAACCGCGCAAGATCGGCTAGCGACTTCAGGTCGTCCGGATGAACGCCGGCGTCGTCGAACTTGCGCTGATAGACCGGCGAATTTTCGTACGCGTGCTTGAGCGACCATTTCAGCCGATCGAGTTGGAGCGCTGCGAGTTCGTCACGGCTGGCCTTTTCGATTGGCTCGAGCGAGAGCGGGGTAGTCATCGGGTGTCTCCTACATGTTTGCTGATTGGGGCGCGAAGCACCGCGCATGCGAAGCGCTTCGCAAAAGCTTTAATTCCGGCGGATGAACGGTGCCGTAAAAGTGCGTTGGGGACGGCGAAGCGGCATCAGCTATTGACCGGGATCACGTGACCCTTGATGTGCGCCGACTTGCCGCGAAACATCGCAACGGTTTCGCCGGCGCGGTTTGTCACGCGAATGTCGTAGATGCCGTTGCGGCCGCTCAACACTTGTTCGACGGCCTCGGCCGTCAGGACGTCGCCGCCTTGGACCGGCCGCAGGAATTCGATCGAACAACCCGACGCTACGGTATTGATGTTGTACGAGTTGCACGCGAACGCGAAAGTGGAATCTGCGAGCGTGAAGATGAGCCCGCCGTGGCAGATGTCGTGGCCGTTAAGGAAGTCCGGACGCACCGTCATGCGCATCCGCGCATAGCCCGGACGCACGTCGAGCAACTCGAAGCCGAGCGCGCGACTGCAGGCGTCGGCGTCGAACATGGCCTTTGCCGTGGCGCGCGCTAGTTCGTCGGGCGAGAGGCTTTCGTGGGCTGGTTGGGAGGCCATCTCAACGTCCTTCAAAGCGTGGCGCGCGTTTTTCGATGAAGGCGCGCACGCCCTCGGCGTAATCGAACGACGCGCCGAGTTTGCGCTGCAAGTCGCGTTCGAGATCGAGCTGCTGATCGAGCGATTGCGTCACGCTGGCGCGCATCGCGGTCTTGATGGCGGCGATCGCGCGTGTGGGTTGTTGCGCGAGCCGGGCCGCAAGCTGTGCGGCGGTGCTCGGCAACTCGGCGTCGTCGACGACTTGCCAGACGAGGCCCCAGCTGAGCGCTTGTTCGGCGTTTAGCTTGTCGCCGGTAATGGCGAGCCCAAGCGCGCGTGCCATGCCGACGCGCTGGGGCAGAAATGCGGTCCCCCCCGAGTCCGGCAGTAGGCCTATCTTGACGAACGCTTGAATGAAGCTGCTCGAGCGAGCGGCAAGCACCAGGTCGCAGGCAAGCGCGAGATTGGCGCCCGCGCCGGCCGCCGTGCCATTGACGGCCGCGATGACGGGCAGCGGCAACGCTTGCAGGCGGCGGATCAGCGGGTTGAAGTACTGCTCGACCAAGTCGCCCGGGTCCGTCATCGCGCCAGGCGTGAAATCGAGGTCCGCGAGATCCTGGCCCGCACAGAAGCCGCGCCCGACGCCAGTCAGCACGAGCGCGCGAACGTTGGCGTTTTCGACGTCGTCTAGCGCAGCACTCAATTCCTTGTGCATCGCACGAGTGAAACTGTTTAGCTTGTCGGGGCGGTTCAGCGTGATCGTGGTGACGTGCGCTGACGCGTCGATGTCGACGCGGATCGCTTTATAGGGCATCTAATGTCTCCTGTCGACCCGAGTTAGCGCTTTAGCTGTCGGCCGGAGTTAGTGCTTCAGCACTTACCTCGGCCCCATGCAGAGCACTTACTCGGGTCCCAAGCAAAGCTCTCTGACTCCAAATTGCGCGGCGCGGTCGAGCGCCGGCAGCTCGATCAAACGCGCTCGATGGCCAGCGCGATCCCTTGACCGACACCGATGCACATCGTGCAAAGTGCGTAGCGCCCGTCGGTTCGTTCAAGTTGGTACAGCGCGGTCGTGATCAGCCGCGCGCCGGACGCGCCGAGTGGATGCCCAAGCGCAATGGCGCCGCCATTGGGGTTCACGCGAGCATCGTCGTCGGAGAGGCCGAGCATACGCAGCACCGCGAGCCCTTGCGCCGCGAATGCCTCATTGAGCTCGATTACGTCGAACTGGTCGAGGGACATGCCGAGCTGGCTCAGCAGCTTCTGCGTAGCGGGCGCGGGCCCAATGCCCATGATGCGCGGCTCGACGCCGGCCGTCGCCATGCCGATGACGCGCGCGCGGCGGCGCAAACCGTACTGCTCGGCGGCTTCGGTATTGGCGAGCAGCAGCGCGCACGCGCCGTCGTTGACGCCCGATGCGTTGCCTGCCGTGACCGTGCCGTCGGGACGCACGACGCCCTTCAGATTGCCGAGCGCTTCAAGCGACGTTTCGCGCGGATGCTCATCGAGCGCGACGCGAACCGGATCGCCTTTCTTTTGCGGGATTTCAACCTCGACGATTTCCTGCGCAAGGGTGCCGTCGCGCTGCGCGCGAGCCGCTTTCTGCTGGCTGCGCATCGCGAACGCGTCCTGATCGGCGCGGCTGATCGAGAAATCGGCAGCGACGTTCTCTGCCGTCTGCGGCATCGAGTCGACGCCGTAGTCGCGCTTCATCATTGCATTGATGAAGCGCCACCCGATCGTCGTGTCATGAATTTCCGCCTGGCGCGAAAAAGCGCCCGTGGCTTTGCCCATGACAAACGGCGCGCGCGTCATGCTTTCGACACCTCCCGCAATCATCAAGCGGGCTTCGCCTGCTTTGATCGCGCGTGCTGCTGTGCCGACAGCGTCCATGCCGGAGCCGCACAGGCGGTTCAGCGTCGAACCGGGCGCAGTGGTGGGGAGGCCCGCGAGCAGTGCGGCCATGCGCGCGACGTTGCGGTTGTCTTCGCCGGCTTGGTTGGCGCAGCCGTAGATGATGTCGTCGAGCGCGCTCCAGTCGACAGTGGGATTGCGATCGATCAGCGCCTTGATGGGCACGGCGGCGAGATCGTCGGCGCGAACGTCTTTGAGGACGCCGCCGTAGCGGCCGAACGGGGTGCGAATCGCGTCGCAGATAAAGGCATCGGACATTTGAATTCCCTGCGAATGGCGCGCCTGCACGGAGGCAGGCGCTTCAGCTCATATTAGTGAGGAAGACCGTGGCGTTCGATTCGGCCGAACGGTCTATGCCGTTTGGCCGGCTTCCGCGGGAGCGAACTTCGGCGCAACATGGACCCGGCTTTGCACGACGCG
Organism: Trinickia sp.; assembly: GCA_035308085.1. Taxonomy (GTDB): domain Bacteria; phylum Pseudomonadota; class Gammaproteobacteria; order Burkholderiales; family Burkholderiaceae; genus Trinickia_A. The sequence continues at coordinate 3,819 of DATGHJ010000031.1, forward strand.
GAAGCGATTTGCCACAAAGGCCGCGTCGGCCAGCGCGGCGTTGGCGGCCGGATTGGCGCCGGTGCCGTGGAAATCGGAGAATGCGGCCGACTGATTGACGAAAACGCCGCCCGTCAGGTTGACCGAGAGCGCTACGCCGCCGCGGACCGACGCCTCATGTGCCGTTTCGATCGTCTTGTCGTCGGTGCTGTAGACGGAGAGCGTGAGCGCGCCGTGTTCGGCGGCGATGGAGCCCGCGAGATCGAGGGACTGAGCGGTCGAATCGGTCGCGATCACGAACGAGATCGGGCCGAACCACTCGCCGGTGAATTTGCTTGCGTCTTTCGCGGCGTCGAGTTGCAGCACGAGCGGCGTACGAACGCGTGCACCAGGGAACGCGGGGTGCTCGAGTGACTGACTTTCTACGAGGACGCGGCCAAGCGAGCGCGCTTCATCGATTCGGCGCGCGACACCGTCGTTCTGGATCGCGCCGAGCAGTTCGACTGCGCGCGCGGGATCGGCGACAAGCTTCTGCGCGGCGCCAGCGAGCGCTTGCGCGACGTCGTCGAAGCTCAAGTGCCCGTCGGCAGTGCGGATACCGTCGCGCGGCACATAGATGTTTTGCGGAGCGGTGCACATTTGGCCCGAATAAAGCGCGAGCGAGAAGGCGATGTTCCGGACGACGGCTTTGATGTCGTCTGCCGAGTCGATCACGATCTGATTGACCCCCGCTTTTTCAGTGAACACCTGGGCTTGGTGGGCATTGCGCTCGAGCCAAGTGCCGTTTTGCGTGCTGCCGGTGAAGTCGATCAGCTTGATGTCCGGATGAAGCGCGAGATTTTGCACGAGGGCGCCGTCGTTCGGTTCCGTTGCAAGCAGCGTGACGACGTTCGGGTCGAAGCCGGCCTCGCGCAACACGTCGCGAGCGATACGGACGGTAATGGCGAGCGGCAGAATGGCGCCGGGATGGGGTTTGACAATGACTGCGTTGCCCGTCGCCAAGTCTGCAAAGAGGCCTGGGTAGCTGTTCCAAGTCGGAAACGTGCAGCAGCCGAGCACCAGTCCAAGACCGCGCGGGGCAATCGTGTAGCGCTTTTGCATTGCGAGCGGCGGGTTTTTGCCTTGCGGCTTTTCCCAGTGAGCCTCCGACGGAATGCGCCGCAATTCGTCCCACGCGTAGGCGATCGCTTCTAGCGCGCGGTCTTGCGCGTGCGGGCCGCCTGCCTGGAAGGCCATCATGAATGCCTGGCCGGTCGTATGCATCACGCTGTAGGCAATCTCGAAGCTGGCGCGGTTCAAGCGGGCCAGAATCTCGAGGCTTACGCCAACCCACGCCTTGGGGCCTGCAGCGCGCCAGCCTTGCTGGGCCGTCTTTGCCGCGGCGATGAGCGTTTCGACATCGGCCTTCGGGTAGTGGACCCCCAGCGCGAAGCCATAAGGCGACTGCTCGGCGCCGACGGTCTCGCCGTTGGTTGGCTGGTCGAGTGCAAACGTGTGATCGAGGTGGGCCTTGAATGCAGCCTCGCCATCGGCGTTGCCGGTTTCCC
>DATGHJ010000032.1:0-2501 GCA_035308085.1 Trinickia sp.
GCGAGTCAAGACCGCGCCGAACTTCAAGCTGACGCAGGCAAGCGCCTCTAAATGGATCGACAGCGACTTCGCGCGGCCGGCTTGAGCGGCGCGGCCGGATGGCGTGCCGGGTGTCAGGTCGGTTCGGTGGATTCGATCGAAAAGATCTCGCGGCAGGCCGCGAATGTCGACAGGTAGATCAGCGGCACGATCACGAGCAAGCCGAGCCCGAGCGTGACGATCGACGCGATCGCGAGTCCCGCGACAATCAATCCGTAGATCAGTGTCGGCCACACGTTGCTGCAGGCGGCGGCGAAGCTCTGCTTGAGCGCGTCGACGGGCGCGGCATCGGTCAGCACGATGAGCGGCGGCGCGAGCCATAGCGCCATCGTGCCGCCCACGGCAGCCACGACATAGACGAGGGCGTACAGCCACGGCACGTCTTGCCAGACGCCCGAAATCTGATGGCTCGGCACTGCCTTCAGAAGGAGCGAAAAGCTGTCCGACACGTTGCTGCCGGTCAGATCGCAAACGATCGTGATCAAAAACGCGAACACGCCGGCGGCAAAGAGCGGCTGGAGTTTGGCGCGCATGCCGTCGGTCACGTCGGCGATGCGCACGAGCCCCGTGGTGCGGCAGCGTTCGGCGGCGACGCACATGCCGCCTGTCCAAAGCACCGCGAACACGGAGTTCAGCGCGCTTGCGTAAGGTATCGACTGGAGGATCAGGCTGACGACCAGATTGATCATGCCGAGCGCGATCCAGATCCACGGATGCAGCCGGAACAGCGCCCATCCGTCGGCAATCCACTGTGCGCCTTGCCTGGCGGGTACGGTGCGCGTGAGCATGGGGAACGGCTCCACAAAGGTATGAGGGTCTGATGCTCGAATGTAACTAGCTCAGATGACGCGCGCAAGTGCGCATGACGCGCGCAAGTGCGCTCGGTTACCGAGCGCTGGCTGGGCGCTTCGTGCCGGCAGCGCCATGATTTCCGGATGGCCTTGTTCGCAAACTATTCAGGCCGTGGTATACAAAGACCGGCAGTTTTTCGCCTGACCAAAAGAGGACTTTCGTGGGAGACACCGAATGAATAGCCTGGACAAAGTCAAGAAAACCTTAGCCGGCATGACCGTGGTTGCCTGCGCAATCGCTTCAATCGGCTTTATCGAAAGCGCGCCGGCTTACGCCAAGGCGCCGTCGGCGCAGACGCCGGTACTGAACGCATCGGCCGTCGCGGTCGCGGACAAGTTCAGCGCGGACGCCGCCGAGCAGATCTTCAAGGAAGGCGGCAACGCAGTCGACGCCGCCGTCGCGATCGCCTTCACGCTCGCGGTGACCTATCCCGAAGCGGGCAACATCGGCGGCGGCGGGTTCATGACGCTCTATGTCGGCGGCAAGCCGTACTTCATCGACTATCGCGAGAAAGCGCCACTCGCCGCCACGAAGACCATGTATCTCGACAAGGACGGCAATGTCATCAAGGGGATGAGCCTCATCGGCGCGAAGGCGGTCGGCGTGCCGGGCACGGTCGAAGGCATGTGGGAGGCGCAACGGCGCTTCGGCAAGCTCAAGTGGAAGCAGGTGCTCGCGCCGGCGATCCACTACGCGAGCGATGGTTTCGAAGTCGACGAGCAATTGCAGCAGCGCCGCGACGACGCAGCCAAGGACTTCGACGACAAGACCAATTTCAACAAGTATTTCGGGTCGATGAAGGCGGGCGAGACCTTCAAGCAGCCCGAACTGGCCGCCACGCTCACGCGCATCGCGAACGAAGGCGCGAAGGGCTTCTATACCGGCAAGACCGCGGACCTCATCGCCGCCTCGATGCGTGAGGACGGCGGCCTCATCACGAAGCGCGACTTGCTGGAATACAAGGCTGTCTGGCGCCAGCCCGTGGAGGCGAACTGGAACGGCTATCGCGTGATTACGGCACCGCCGCCGAGCTCGGGCGGCATCGGCCTCGTGCAGCTGCTGAAGATGAAGGCCGACTTGAAGCCTGAGTTCGAGGGCGTCACGCTCAATTCGCCGCAGTACATCCACCTGATCTCGGAGATCGAAAAGCGCGTGTTCGCGGACCGCGCGCAGTATCTCGGCGATCCGGATTTCTACAAGGTGCCGATTGCGCAGCTGATCGACGATCCGTATCTCGCGAAGCGTTCGTCGGAGGTCGATCCGAACCAGCCGTCGGATACGAAGAGCGTGCAGCCGGGCCTCGGCACGTCGATGCCGGAGAAGGCCGAGACGACGCATTTCTCGGTAGTCGACAAGTGGGGTAACGCCGTCTCGAACACCTATACGCTCAACGGCTATTTCGGCTCGGGTGTCGTGGTGCCGGGCACGGGGATCGTGCTGAACGACGAGATGGACGACTTCGCGGCGCGCCCGGGCGAGCCCAACGCCTACGGCCTCGTCCAGGGCGAAGCGAACGCGGTCGCGCCCGGGAAGCGCCCGCTCTCCTCGATGACCCCGACCTTCGTGCTCGAGGGCCACGAGCTCACGCTCGCCCTCGGATCTCCCGGCGG
>DATGHJ010000033.1:0-7534 GCA_035308085.1 Trinickia sp.
GTGGTCGAGCGCGTACTCCTCGATGAAGAAGGTGTCGACGGCCTCCTGGTCTCCGCGCGTATACGCTTCGTGGACAAAGCGCACGTCGCCGCCCGCGCAGAACGCGCGCGGATGCGGGCTGTGCACGACCACCGCGAGCACGCCGGCCGCGTCGCGCCACGCGTCGAGCGCCGCGTGCATCGCGCGGATCATCGGCGTCGACAGCGCATTCAACGCCTTAGGACGATTCAGCTCGATATAACCGATGCGATTCGCGACGTAGGCGCGGACCTCTTCGTTCTCCGTGACGGAAAGCGGTTCAGGCGTGGACATGAGCGATAGGGCCGAATGCGGCTGCCGGGCAGTGAAGGACGGGCACAACGGTAGCATGTTACGCGCGCCGCGACCGTTGCGCGTCCGGCGCGCCGAACCAGGCGTCGATCGCCGCATCGACCAGCTTCTCCACCGGCGAGTGCGGATAGACCGGACACGTCAGCGTCAGCGCGACGATGCCGTGCAGTGTCGCCCACAGCGCCTCGACCCACGTCTGGCTGACGGCCGACGCGCTCACGCGTCCTGCCGCTTTCAGCTCCTCGATAGAGTCGATCAGCAGACGAAACGCGGCATCGCCCGCTTCGGGGTTCGCGCCCTCGGCGGCCACCGCCGCCGGTCCCGCTTCGCTCGAAGCGCCCCCGGCCAACGCGCCGCCCAGCGCCGAATCGGTGTAGCTCGGATCTTCCATGAAGATCAGCCGGTAAGTCTCGCGATTCGCGAGCCCGAACGCGACGTACGCGTGCGCGATCGCCCGCAGACGCGCTTGCGGCTCGGCGATCTGCGCATGCGGCGCGAGGCTCGCGAGCAGTTGGTCGTAGCCCTCGGCGCACAGCGCGCGAGCGATGTCGTCGCGGCTTTCGAAGTGCAGATACAGCGTGGCGGGCGAGTATTCGATCGCGTCGGCGATCTTGCGCATGGACAGCGCGGCAAAGCCCTCGCGCATCACGATCGCTCGCGACGCTTCGAGGATGCGTTCCCGCAGTGCCTGCTTCTGGCGGTGTTTTCGTTCGGCGATTCCCATGTCGTGCATTTTCGGGTTGACAAACTGAAAAGTCAAATTAAACTGAACACCGTTCACTGAACATTGTTCACTTTTTGCTCGTCGATCACTTAACCGGGCGTCGCACCCTCAAGCGATGCATGGGACAAAAGGAGCCGTCATGGAAGACGTCGCACAGGCAGGCAAAGTCGGATTGTTCGGAGCGGCCGGCGCAGCGGGCCGCAGCATTGCGGCCGCGCTCGCGGCGGGCGGGCGGGATTTCCGCGTCATCGGCCGGCACCGCGAACCGCTCGAAACACAATTCGGCGGCGATCCGCACGCGGAAATCGCAACCTGGGATCTGGATGACCCGGCGTCGGTCGCCGCCGCTGCGCGCGGTTTGAAAACGGCCATCTATCTGGTCGGCGTGCCCTACGACCAGTTCGCGCTGCATCCGCAGCAGATGCGAAAGGCGCTCGACGGCCTGCGCGCCGCCGGCGTCGAACGCCTGATCTTGATCGGCACCGTCTACCCGTACGGGCGAGCGCAAACGAATCCCGTCACCGAAACGCATCCGCGCGAGCCGCATACATTCAAGGGCCGCATGCGTCTTGCGCAGGAAAACCTAGTCCTCGACGCGCACGGCAAGGACGGCTTGCAAACGCTCGTGCTGCGGCTGCCCGACTTCTACGGCCCCGGCGTCGATCGCAGCTTCCTGCACAGCGCGCTCGAAGGCGCCGCACACGGCAAGCGCGCGCAGATGATCGGCCCAATCGACGTGCCGCACGAATTCGTGTTCATGCCCGATGTCGGCCCGGTCGTCGAAAAGCTCACGCGCACGCCCGAGGCATACGGGCGCGTGCTGCATCTCGCCGGCGCCGGGACGATCACGCAGCGCGAGGTTGCCGAGACGGCCTATCGGCTGGCTGGCCGCACGCCGAAGCTGATGGTGGCGAGCAAGCCGATGTTGCGCCTCTTCGGCCTCTTCAATCCGATACTGCGGGAGCTGGTAGAAATGCACTATCTGTTGACCGACCCCGTCGTGCTCGACGACAGCGCCCTGCGTGCGCTGATCGGCCCGATCGAGAAGACCGCCTATGACGAGGGCGTCCGGCTTTCGCTGGCGGCGGCACGCGGCACCGCGGCGCCACGGCCTGTTGCAGCCTGAGCAACGCAGCGAAGGCAAGGCGTCTGCCGCCCGCGAACAGGCGGCGACGCGCAATTTTTATCGCCGGCGCTCAAACTCCGCGCATGGCGCGCACGTAAAATGCGGCTCGTTCGAAAACGACGGAGCACGGAATGAGCAAGTACTTTTTGGAAGGCCGCGAGGTGCCCGAAACCGATGCGGCATCGGCATGGTTTACGCACGCGGCGGGCAACGGAATCGAAATTTCACGCGCGATCGACATTTGGGAAGACGCCGCCACGATCGAAGGCGACAAGAGCCGGCTCGCCGTAGGCGAAGCCGGCATCCGGATCGAGTTCACCACGAAGAAATAAGCTCGCTGGGCGGTGCGGGCGTCTTGGTCCGTCGGTGCGCAGCGTCAATGCGCCTGCATCTTCGAAAACAGATTGAGCACGACGACGCCCGCGATGATGAGGCCCAGCCCCGCGACCGCCGCGAGATCCGGCACCTGGCGATACAGCACGATGGCGACCAGCGTGATGAGCACGATCCCGACCCCGGACCAGATCGCATAGACAATGCCGACCGGCATCGACTTCAACGTCATCGACAGGCAATAGAAGGCCACGCCATAGCCCGCCACGACCACGAGCGACGGCCACAGGCGCGAGAATCCCTGCGAGGCGCGCAGCGCCGAAGTCCCGATCACTTCGGCGACGATTGCGATGGCAAGCCACACATATCCCGGCATCGCGTCACGCCTTTGCAAGCGCGAGCTTGCCGTAGTCCTGACCCAGTTCCGCGCACAGCGCCTCGACGACGAGCTCGTGATCGGCGCGCTGCGGCAGACCCGACACCGTCACCGAGCCGATCACGCCCACGCCCGCCACGGCAAGCGGAAACGCGCCGCCATACGGCGCATACTCGGCGAGCGGCAGACCGTTTTTGTCGGCGAGCGTGGTGCCCGCCTGCTGCATCTTCAAGCCGATCGCGTATGAGCTGCGCCTAAAGTGCGCGACGACGTTGCTCTTGCGGCGGACCCAATCGACGTTGTCGGGCGTCGCGCCTTCGAGCGCGCAGAAAAAGAGCGGTTGACCGAACGTGCGCACGTCGATCGCGATCGCAAGACCGCGCGCCACCGCGACTTCATGCAAATAGGCGCCGAGTTGCCACGCGCGGGCGGCATCGAAGCGGGGAAAGACAAGCGCATGCTCTTGTGCAGCAATCGCCTGCATGTCGTGAGCGATATCCATGAGATCTGCCGAAGTCGAAATGAAATGCGGGAGGACTAGCATCGCTGCGTGCCGCGTCGTGCTTCACGCGTTGAAAAGACGCGATGCGAATTGAATTCGCCACGATTCTAGCGCACGGCATTCGAGCGCCATTGCGTGCAAGACGCCATCGTTCGGCCAATCGGCGACACGCTTGCGCGCTTTGCCGGCCCTCGCTTGATCGCTTCTTCGATTCTTCGTGCGCCGCCGGCGTGACGTCGTTCTCGAGTCGATTCTTCGAAAGGTGTTGCACGAGGTTTTCATTTCCCCTATAATTCATTTCTTCGACGGACGCGGGGTGGAGCAGTCTGGCAGCTCGTCGGGCTCATAACCCGAAGGTCGTAGGTTCAAATCCTACCCCCGCAACCAAGCAGCAAAATGCGCAAGATTCTCATCAAAAAAGCCCGATCATCGCGATCGGGCTTTTTTGCTTTCATGCGTCATCTTTAGCGGCGCGCCTTTCCAAAAAACGCCGAAAAAAGCGCAGTGCGCCCCGCAAGATTGCGATGGCGAGCATCGAGCGTGAGAGAAGAGAAACGCACCTGCCGGTGATAAACTCTCATCACACTTTTCCGCCCCCTTCCCATGAAATTCTGTTCAGCCTGTGGCCACGCGGTAACCTTGCGCATACCGGCCGGCGACAACCGCGAGCGCTTCGTCTGCGAAGACTGCGGCACCGTGCATTACCAGAATCCCCGCAATGTCGTCGGCACCGTGCCCGTCTGGGACGACAAGGTGCTGCTGTGCCGCCGCGCGATCGAACCGCGCTACGGCTACTGGACGCTCCCCGCGGGCTTCATGGAAATGGGCGAAACGACATCCGAAGCGGCCGCGCGCGAAACGCTCGAGGAAGCCGGCGCGCGCGTCGAAGTGCAGCATCTGTTCTCGCTCTTGAACGTGCCGCACGTGCATCAAGTGCATCTCTTCTATCTCGCGCGCATGCTCGATCTCGACATCGAGCCCGGCGAAGAGAGCCTCGAAGTCAAGCTCTTCGACGAGCGCGACATCCCGTGGGACGACATTGCGTTCCCGACTGTCGGCCAGACCCTGCGTTTCTTCTTCGCCGACCGCGCGGCCGGCAGCTACGGCTTGCATACCGGCGACATCTTCCGCTCGCTGCGCGACGGCTGAGCCCGCTCCTGAGCATCCGCGACGACGCATGGTCCCCTGGCTCGGCCCCGACGATCCGTTCCCACCTGTCGAGCGTGCGCTCGGCTCAACGAGCGGCGCGCCGGGACTGCTTGCCGCCAGCGCCGATCTCCTGCCTTCGCGCCTCATCGACGCGTACCAGCGCGGCATCTTCCCGTGGTACTCCGACGGCCAGCCGGTGCTCTGGTGGAGCCCTGATCCGCGCATGATCCTCGTGACCGGCGAATTCAAGGTGTCGCCGTCGCTCAAGAAGACGCTCAAGCGCGTGCTGCGCGAGGACCGCTGGGAAGTGCGCGTCGACTGCGAGTTCGCGGCCGTGATGCGCTCGTGCGCCCAAGCGCCGAGGCGCGGACAGCGCGGCACGTGGATCACTGCGGAAATCATCGATGCCTACTCGTCGCTGCACCGCGTCGGCGACGCGCACAGCATCGAAACCTGGCTCGACGGCGAACGCGTCGGCGGGCTTTATGGCGTGTCATTCGGCAAGATGTTTTTCGGCGAATCGATGTTCGCCGAAGTGACCGACGCCTCGAAGATCGCGCTCGCCGCACTCGTCGGACACTTGCGCCGGCATGAGGTCGAACTGATCGATTGCCAGCAGAACACCGCGCACCTCGCATCGCTCGGCGGCCGCGAGATCGCGCGCAAGGCATTCATTACGCACGTGAAGCGCGCGGTCGCCGCCTCACCGATTCCGTGGCGTTTCGACAAGACGGTCTTGGCGGATCTCGTCGCCCCATCCCTCGTCTCGGCTCCCTGATTCAGCGCACGCCGAAAGACGCTCGGTTGCGTTGCCGGCAGCCGCCAGCGGGCAACGCAACCAAGCGCCCGGAATCATTCAAAATCATTAACTTTACCTTTCATTTTTATTTTTTATGCGATTCAATTAGCGCCTCGACCTCGACAAAACGGAGACTCGCTTGACCGACTTCGCCAAATCCTCGCTCACGCTTGGCGCCTGCATCGGCGCCTACACCGCGATCATCAGCGCCATCGAGTTCTTCCTCGGCTGACCCTGTCCGCCGTCGGCCGCCCAGTTCCTCTTTTCAGGCGGCCACGACACCCCGAGCATCAGCAACCTCCCCTAGCTGGCGGGCCCGTTCATCGGCGCCCGCTTTTTTTTCGCCGCTCCGCCCGAGCGCGCCGCCGTCTGCGAGCGATATGGGCGCTATGGCACACGAAACGAAACAAACCCGCGCCATCGCAATATACTTGTCATCAACGCCGGGCAATGCATGAATCGTGCGCTGCCGGCCCAGACGACCGAGCCCGTCCGATAGCCTTGCCGTGGCTGTCCAAGAGGCTTGCAATACCAAAAGACGACGCATCGAGAGCCGCCGATGACTCACCCGAATGAGCTGCCGCTTTCACCGCTTTCCGCGCTGCAATTCTATGCGACCGCCCCGTACCCGTGCAGCTACCTGGACGGGCGCATCGCACGATCGCAGGTCGCCACGCCCAGCCATCTGATCAATTCCGACGTCTATACCGAGCTCGTGAAGAGCGGATTCCGCCGCTCGGGCGTCTTCACGTACCGCCCCTATTGCGACGGCTGCCGCGCGTGCGTGCCGGTGCGCGTGCCGGTCGATGCGTTCAAGCCGAACCGCACGCAGCGCCGCGTGTGGAAGAAGCATGGCGGGCTGATCGCTTCGGTCGCGCCGCTGCACTACGACGAAGAGCACTACACGCTTTATATGCGCTACCAGGCCGCGCGCCACGCGGGCGGCGGCATGGACCGCGACAGCCGCGATCAGTACGAGCAGTTCCTGCTGCAAAGCCGGATCAACTCGCGTCTCGTGGAATTCCGCGAACCGCCCGTGGAAGCCCACGACCTCATGCACCACACGGCCGCCGAGCAAGGCACGCTGCGCATGGTGAGCATGATCGACATCCTCGGCGACGGCCTCTCGTCGGTCTACACGTTCTTCGATCCGGACGAGCCGCACGCGAGCTACGGCACCTACAACATCCTCTGGCAGATCGAGCAGGCAAAGAGCCTGCGGCTGCCGCATGTCTATCTCGGCTATTGGATCCGCGAAAGCACGAAGATGGCGTACAAGGCGAACTTCCGTCCGCTCGAAGGTCTCTTCGACGGCCGCTGGAGCGTGCTGGACCCGGAGGGCGTCGATCTGCCGCCGGTCGACGCGGCGTTGTCCACGGGCGAGCGCTGAGAGGATGCTGGCGCCGATCAGGCTTTAAAGGACTCGGATCGAATTGCGCGCCGATGTCAGTATCGGTTCGCATGCAACGGCGGGAACGCGCTTCAAACCCGGTAAAATAGCCGGTTATCAAAATTCAGCCGCGCCGCCGGCCCCTTTCCGTGTTCGCCTCCCTCTATCCGCTTGTCCGCGCCTCACTCTTTCGCATCGATCCGGAAAACGCCCACCATCTGACGCTCGCCGCGCTCGCTGCCGCAGGCCGAACCGGGCTTGCCCGCGTCTTCGGCGCACACGTGCCCGACGCGCCGCGCACGGTGATGGGCCTCACGTTCCGCAATCCGGTGGGACTCGCGGCCGGGCTCGACAAGGATGGTGCCTGCATCGACGGCTTTGCACAGCTCGGCTTCGGCTTCATCGAAGTCGGCACGGTCACGCCGCGCGCGCAGCCGGGCAACCCGCGTCCGCGCATGTTCCGGCTGCCGCCGGCCGGCGCGATCATCAACCGGATGGGGTTCAACAACCACGGCGTCGACCAATTCGTGCAGAACGTGCAGGCCGCGCGCTATCGCGGGGTGCTGGGCCTGAACATCGGCAAGAACGCCGACACCCCGATCGAGCGCGCGGCCGAAGACTATCTGTACTGCCTCGAACGCGTGTACCCGTTCGCGAGCTACGTGACGATCAACATCTCGTCGCCGAACACGAAGAATCTGCGCCAGTTGCAAGGCGCAGGCGAACTCGACGCGCTGCTCGCGGCGCTCAAGGACAAGCAGCAGCGTCTGGCCGACATGCACGGCAAGCTGGTGCCGCTCGCACT
>DATGHJ010000034.1:0-12560 GCA_035308085.1 Trinickia sp.
ACGTCCTACTGGCTGTCGTGGACGATCGGCGCGTATATCGCCGACGTTCGCGCTACAGGCAAAGCTGACACGCGCCAATCGTTCCTTTGGTACGCCGCCGCGGCGGCGCTAACCGCGCTCGGCTGCGTCGCCTTCCACTTCGGACAATATGGCGCGTTCCAGCTGTGGGCGCTTGGTTTTGCGTGCTATCTGCACAAGGCGTTGGACGGGTCCGGCAAACCCAACCTCGCGGCTCGCGTGCTCGGACGCTTCGGCGACTTCAGCTATTCGCTGTACCTCATCCATCTGCCGATTTTCGTGTGCCTCGCGTCGGTGCTGTTCCGTTCGACGCTGCAGCTTTCGATCTGGCCGTCGTTCGGCTTCATGCTGGTCACGATTGCTGGCGCTTACGTGTTCTATCGTCTCGTTGAACTGCCTGCGATGCAATGGTCGGCGAGCATCAAGCCGCGCGGCGTGCCGCCTGGACGGGGCGCTTGAGCTTGCCCCGCTAACCGGCCACGCCCGCCAGCACCCGCTCGACACTTTGCACATAGTTCCGCGTGCCGAACCTGCGCCGCGCCGTCGCATAGCCGTTCTCGACAAGCCGCTCACGCAACTGCGCATTCGATTGCAGCTCAGCAAGCGTTTTGGCGAGCGCTTGCGCGTCGCCCGGCTCGCACAGCATGCCGTTCACGCCGTCGTCGACAATCTCGATCACGCCGCCCGCGCGCGATGCCACTACGGGCCGCTTCGCCAGCATGCCCTCGACGATCACCCGGCCGAACGGCTCCGGCGTGATCGACGTATGAGCGACGACGTCGACGGCCTTCATGCACGCCGCAATATCGCGCTGAAACCCGAGGAAATGCACGCGCTCGGCGATCCCCTGCTCTTTCACATAGGCGTGCAACTGTGCCTCGTATTCGTCCTCGCCGAACAACGCGGCGCCGACAAGAACCGCATGCATGCCGGGATTCGCCGCGATCGCTTCGAGCAAGACGTGCTGCCCCTTCCAGCTCGCGAGCCGGCTGTAGGCGCCGATCAGAAATGCGCCCAACGGCAAATTGAAGCGCGCGCGAAGCTCGGCGTTCGCGACACCTTCGAGTGCCGCGAACGGTGCTTCGGAGATACCGTTGAAAACGACGTCGACGCGCGCCTTGTCGGCGCCCGTCAACGCAATGAACTCCCGCGCAGACGCGTCGGAATTCGCGATCACATGATCGACGCCGAGCTTGCTCGCCCACTTGATGATGGTGCGCTGAACGCCTCCGAAATGCTCGGCGCTGACAATGTCTCTCAGGTGCCACACCACCGGCTTGCGCGCAAACAGGCCGGCCATTGCGCCGACTACCATCGCGCGCTGGGTGTTTGCGTAAATGATGTCCGCTTTGCGCGCACGCCGGCAGGTCTCGCGCACCAGCGAAACGAGTCCGGTCAACGAGCGCATCTTCGGCAAGCCGTTCCCGTTCTTGCTCACGCCGTGCAACGCGGGCACGTCGAGCACGTCGACGTTCACCCCCGCCTCTTCCAGCGCGATCCGGAACGGTCCGTCGCAAAACAGCACGACGTTCATCGTTTCCTTGAGGTTCTTCGCGATTTCCAGCAGCGACAACTCCGCGCCGCCCAGCAAGCCTGTTTGATCGATCGCGAGCACCTTCACTTGCGAGGCCGTTTCGCGCGCCGCCGAAGGCGCGGCAACCGGCCACGAACGCGCCGACACCGCCGGCATCGCGCGCTCGACATACTCGGTAAAGCGTTCACGGAAATGCGCCGCGGAGAAGCGCTGCGCATTTGCGCGGCAGTCCTGCGCGGAGAAACGCCCGGTGTTTTGCTCGAACGCATCGACAGCAGCCGCAATGGCACCCGCGCTTTGCTCGCTAAAGAACATCCCGGTTGGCTGTGATTGCGAAAGATCGCGCACCGTCTCCAGCGCTCCGCCCTTGCCGAACGCGATGACCGGTGTGCCGCACGCTTGCGCCTCGACCACCGAAATTCCGAAGTCCTCCTCCGCCGCGAACACGAACGCTTTCGCACGGCGCATGCAGTCGTGCAGCACCGCAAACGGCTGATAGCCCATGATCTCGACATTGCCCGCCGCTTTAGCGCGGATCCTGCTCATTTCCGGGCCGTCGCCGATCACGACGAGGCGCTTGTCCGGCATCCGCGCAAACGCCTCGACGATCAAATCGATCTTCTTGTACGGCACCATGCGCGACGCGGTCAGATAGAAATCTTCCTTCTGCCTGTTCAGCGAAAACGCGTCGACATCGACCGGCGGAAAGATCACCTGCGCGTCGCGCTGATAAACCTTCTTGATGCGGCGCGCGATGAACGCCGAGTTCGCGACGAAGTGATCGACCGAGTTCGATGTCCGAATGTCCCAATTGCGGATGTAGTGAAGAATCACGCGCGCGAGCGCGGATTTCAGGCCGCTCGTCAGCTTCGACTGTTCAAGGTATTGATGCTGCAAGTCCCATGCGTAGCGAATCGGCGAATGCACGTAGCTGATGTGGACTTGGTCCGGCCCGGTCAGCACGCCCTTTGCAACCGCGTGGCTGCTCGAGATGACGAGATCGTAGGCGCTGACGTCGAGTTGCTCGATCGCGAGCGGCATCAGCGGCAAGTACGAGCGGTACTTGTTGCGCGCCATCGGCAGCTTTTGGATGAACGACGTCGTCGCGCGCTTGCCGCGCAGGAACGACCTGTCGTCGAGAAAATCGACGAGGCTGAATACGTCGGCGTCGGGAAAGCACGCGATGATCTGCTCGAGCACCTTCTCCGCGCCCGCGTAGGTGACGAGCCAGTCGTGCACGATCGCCACTCGCAACGCGCGCGTGGCGGGCACCGCCTGCGGACGGTCTTTCGTTTCGGTCAGTGCGACGCGGTTCGCGCCGCCCTCGACGTCGACGGCCACCGCTCGCGCGGCGGCCTCGTCATAGTCTGCGTAGACGTTATCGCTCATGCGCTATTCCTCAGATTCAACCGAAGCAGCAGATCGCGCGCGAGATTGCGCAGCGCCGGCGTCATCGAAATGGACCAACCGACGTTCGCCGCGAGCAGCACGATCCCCACGGCGGCAAGCGTTGCGAGATTCGACACGGCATTCGCGGCATAGAGGCTCGCGAGCAAGAATGCGAGGTGCGCGAGCATGTCGAGCACGATCGGGCGCATGCGAATCGCGGACAGATACAGCAGCACGCCATAGTCGACGAACGCGCGGCTCGCGACGACAACGGCCGCGCCGACCAGCCCGTAGTGCGCGACGCCGAACCACAACGCCCCCACAAAGAACGGCAATTCGACGAGGCCCACGCATGCGGCGCGCGCCGGATTGACTTGCGACTGGATCAGGATGCGCGTCACGCTCGCCTGCCCGACGAGCCAGACGCTGATGATCAGAATGCGGCCCACCGGCGACGCGGCCGTCGCGATATCGCTGCCTACCCACACTTGCAGGAATGGCCCAAGCACAATGACCGCGACGATCGCCACCGGCGTGAACACGCCATTCAGGAATTCGAGCGACTGCCGCACGAGCACGTCCGCATGCTCGCGCTCCACCGCCGACAAGCGTGGAAACAGTGTACGTATCAGCGCATTCGGCAACATGTTCAGCCGCGTGACGAGATTCTGCGGCACCGTGTAGTACGTAACGAACCGCGCGCCGAGCCCCGCGCCGAGCATCACGCGATCGAGCGTATCCGAGATCATGCTCGTCATGCTCGCAATGAGCATCCAGCCGCCGAAACTGAAGAGCCCCTTGGTGACGCCGAGCTGCGGCATTTGAATGTGCCGGATATTGAGCACTTTCAAGCTCGCGTGCGCGAGCAGCGCGGCCGCGAGAATGCGCGCCACTACCGCCGCTGCGAGCACGCTCTGCAGCGTCGGCGCAATCAGCCACGCGGCGCCGAGCGGCAGCAGTTGAAACAGGAACGTGCCGATCGTCTGATTCGTGTTGTAGACGCCGAAGCGCTCGGCGCCATTGATCGCGCCCGCGAACACCCACGACACGTTGGCAATCGGAATTGCGACCGCCAGCCACGGCAACGCCCGATACACCTCATGCTGAAGCTCGGCCGAGACCTTCGTGAAGTAGGCCGTATAAATGAACGCGCCGAAATAGATCAGCAAGCCGCCCACGATGCCGGTCGCCAGATTTAGCCAGAACGCGCTCCAGAACACGCGCGCGCTCAGGCTCTGGTCGTTCGTCGCGCGCGCCTTCGAAATCTGATTCTGCGCGGCCATGCTCATGCCGAGATCGAGAAACCCGAAGTAGCCGATCAGGGTCCACACGAGCGCGATCACGCCGTAGCGCTCGACGCCGAGCAGCTTGATATAAGCCGGCACCGTCACGAGCGAAACGAACGTCGGCAGGATGAGCCCCAAAAAATTGATCGAGACGTTCTTGAGAATGCTCTTGTCCATCGAATGCCCTATCGATTGATGCGTGCAAATGCCAACGTCATTGCGGTCACTGCGGTTTCCAGCGGTACATCATCACCTTGCCGCGTGCATCCTCTTCGACGAACACCAGGTATTCGCCGTTGTCGCGCTGGTGTGCGCTGATGCCGTTGGGCACGTCGATCCAGCCCGACGCGTTGCCTACTTCCGGCCCGGGCTTGATCACGCCGATCGCGCCGCCCGTCGCCTTGTCGTACACGTGCACGTCGCCGGCCGGTTCGACCGCGAAGAGGTATTTGCCTTCGACCGTCACGCTGATGAGCGTCTGGATCGGCTTCGCATTCGTGTCCCACGGCAGCGTGATCGCATAGCGCTGCACGGGCGAGCCCGTCGACCATTTGTCGTAGCGCACCAGCAACCGACCGACTTCCTTCCACGTGCCTTGCGCGCCTGCCGGCGCATCGGCCGTGTACCCGGTCACATAGAGCGTGTCGGTTTGCGGTTCGTAGATCGCGCGCCGCAATCCGGAAAACGGCGCGGGCATCGGGTACGTCGTCATATCCGTGTACGAATAGATCGGATTGCCGACGCTGTCGAGGCCGCCATAACGGAAGCGGTGAATGCCGCGCTGATCGCTCGTGCGCCAGATATCGCCCTTCGTATCGACCCACCATCCCCAGCCGCCTGCAAGCTTGGTCTTGGTCGTGTTCAGCGTGAATTCGCTGCTGTCGAACTTGCCGTCGCCGTTCGTATCGCGCCAGATCCAGTCGCCGCCGGGCGGGCGATTCGGAATCTTGTCGACGGGCCGCGCACGCCCCGCGATCAAGCCCGACGGAATCGCCGTTTCGCCGTCGCGCTGCGGATCGAAGCGGTAGATCTTCAAGTGATCCGCGTACATGTCCGTCAGATACAGGAACGTGCGGCCGTCGAGCTTGCGCGCCATCGGCAAGCCCGGCCATTGGTCCGTGTTGAACACCGGGTCTTGCGGATACTTGAAGCGGTTCGAGAGAAAGCCCGCGTACTTCCATTGCTGCCCTGCCGGCTTCGACAGATCGAGTTCGAAACGCTTGTTGCCGGTAAAGACGCTGTTGGGCCGGCCCGGATCCATCCAAGCGCCGTCGACGAACAAGAGCCCCTGCACTTGCCAGCGCAAGCGGCCATCTGGCGCGTAGCTTTCGAGCGTGGCGCCGAGGCCCGCGCCTGTCATGCCGAGTTTCGGCCCGATGCCGTTCGTCGACACGTAGATATTGCCTGCGGCATCCACACCCAGGCCGGTCAGGCCATTGAAGCGCAGCGGCCCAGGACGCCCCGACTGGCCCGGCGGCCCGGCGAAGATCCCGCCGCGCTCGCCGAGCGTGTCGGTGAGCGCGTAGCGGCCGTCCCGCTTGCTGAAAATGAGCACTTGCTGGCGCGGACCGTTATCGGCGATCAGCACGCGGCCTTTGTCGTCGACGGTGATGTCCACGGCAACGGAATCGGCGGGCAGCGGCAGCGTGTCGTCGAGCTTCTGACCGCTTGCCGAATAGTGCTCGACGTGCGGCGCCGGATCGGTCAGCGTGCCGGCCAGCACCCAAACCGTGCCGTCACCGGCGATCGCCAAGCGGCCCGGCTCGTGCACGGTCCATTTGTTCTTCGGCTGCATCGACGCCGCGTCGTAGCTATCGACCTCATCGCGCGTCGTATTCGCCGCGTAAAGCATCGAGTCGTTCGCCGCCAAGCCGCCGATTTCCGCACGCGTGCCGACGCCCACCTGGTTCATCATCAGGAAACTCGCCGCCAGCCGCGCGCGTGGCTCCATGCTCACCGAGCGCAGCGGCGCGACTTCTTTGACGTCGCTGATCACGCGGCGCGAAACACCAAACCATTGCTGTCCGGATTCGGGCCACACGCCCTGCGCGACGAGCCGGCCCTTCTCGTTGCCGACCGACGTCGCGATATACGCGTAGCGCTTGTTGATCGCAATCGCGCTGCCGCCCGTGTTGCCCCAGCCATGCGTGCCGCCTGCAAAGCCGAGCATCTTGCCGTCCTTGAAGATGCTGACTTCAGCGCCGCTTTCGTCCCACGGCGCGTTCGTATAGACGCGGCCGTCCGGCGCGACGGCGATCGCGGCAATATTGATCGGCGTCCACGTGCCGTCGCCATAGCCAAAGCTGTTGCCGATCCAGGACGTCGAGGCGGGCAGCACCGGTTCCGAAGGCACGGCGCCCGCATCGAGCGCGAAGCTGACACACAGCACGGCGGCAAGCGTTGAACAGGATATTGCGCGAAACAAGGCGTTCCTCCATTCGAGGCCCACTGGTCCAGTCGAGCCGGGATTGATCGGGGAATCCGTTCAAGGCGACTCAGAGTACAAGCAAAAATATCTGCAGGAATTGACAAATAATTCCGAAAATTTCGAATGAATTTCGTTTCGCGAATACACGTGATTTTTTAGCGCCGCACAAAGAAATGCGTATGCCGGGCTGATTTTTTGCGCGCAATATCGACCGATTCACGCCCACCCGAGCGAGTGTCCAGGTAGAAAATTCCACCATCCGCGCCTAATTCCTATTCATTACCAATCGGTTTTTTCGTCAATTTCTTTTCCCTAGAATCGATTGCGCCTGCAAAGCGTCATGTAGGCCCATGGCAATACGCGAATACCTTTCGCCAATCCATTGCCACATGCTTATTCTCGAAACCGCATAGATCGCTCAATGACTGTCAGCGCACTGCCCACCGCTACGCGTCGTGAACGCATCGTTCAACTGGACGGCCTGCGCGCCATCGCCGTGCTCGCCGTGTTCTCGCAGCACGCGCTGAAAGCGCCGTTATGGATGGGCGTCGATCTGTTTTTCGTGTTGAGCGGTTTCTTGATCACCGGCATCCTGCTCGATCGCAAAGCGCGCGGGCAATCCTATTTCAGCTATTTTTACGCGCGCCGCGCTCGCCGCATCCTGCCGCCGTATGTGCTGCTGATGATCGTCTCGTCGCTGCTGTTCGGCCTCGGCTGGGCCGAGCATTGGCAGTGGTATGCGTTGTTCGCCACCAACATCGGCGATGCGCTCGATCAAGCGGGACACCCTAGTCTCAACGTGTTGTGGTCGCTTGCCGTCGAAGAGCAGTTTTATTTGTTCTGGCCGTTCGTCGTGCTGTTTGCGTCGGAGCGCGCGCTGCTGTACATCGCGGCGGCTCTGATCGTCATCGTGCCGGTTCTGCGCGCGGTCTCGACGCCGTTCTTCGATACGTTCTGGCCGATTTACTACCTCACGCCGTTTCGCATGGACCTGCTCTCGGCAGGCGCATTGCTGGCCGTGCTGGTACGGCAAGACGCCAATGCGCTCGCGCGCCTGAAAGTAGCGGCATATGTCGGCTTTCTCGCAGCGCTCGCGGTGCTCGCGTGGCTGCATCTTCACTATCCGCGCTTTCGCGCCGCAAACACGCCGCTGTCGAATGCGGGGCTCTATAGCGTGTCGCTGGTTCTGTGCACGTCGCTTGTCGTGATCGCGCTGCAAAGCAAAGGCATCGTGAAGCGCCTCTTGAGCCATCCCGTGCTCGTCTATATCGGCACGATCAGCTACACGATCTACCTGATTCACTTGAGCATCCTTTACGCACTCTGGCCACACCTCCACAGCCGCTATGCGGCGGCGGCAGCGGCGCTCGCCATCACGCTTGCCTACGCGAGCCTCACCTGGTTTGCCTTTGAAAAGAGGCTCATTCACGGCGGGCCCCGCCATGAAGCGCGCCGCCTGCTGACCGTCGAATAAAACACTCGCATCACTCTCAGGGAAACGCTATGGACCCGCAACGCAAAGCGATCATCACCGGTGTCTCAGGACAAGACGGCGCGTATCTCACCAAGCTGCTGCTCGAAAAGGGCTACCAAGTCACCGGCACGTATCGGCGAACCAGCTCCGTGAATTTCTGGCGCATGGATGAACTCGGCATCAGCCAGCATCCGAACCTGTCGCTTGTCGAGCACGATCTGACCGACCTCGGGTCCAGCATGCGCCTGCTCGAAAAAGCGCAGGCGAGCGAGCTTTACAACCTCGCGGCGCAGAGCTTCGTCGGCGTGTCGTTCGACCAGCCGGCGACCACGGCCGACGTCACCGGTATCGGCGCACTGAACCTGCTCGAAGCAATCCGGCTGCTCAATCCGCGCATGCGCTACTACCAGGCTTCGACCTCCGAAATGTTCGGCAAGGTGCAGGCGATTCCGCAATCGGAGTCCACGCCGTTCTACCCGCGCAGCCCGTATGGCGTTGCCAAGCTGTTCGCGCACTGGACGACGATCAACTACCGCGAGTCGTACGACATCTTCGGCTGCAGCGGCATTCTGTTCAATCACGAGTCGCCGCTGCGCGGACGCGAATTCGTCACGCGCAAGATCACCGACACCGTCGCGAAGATCAAGCTCGGCAAGACGGACAAGCTCGAGCTCGGCAATCTCGATGCGAAGCGCGACTGGGGCTTTGCTCAGGAATATGTCGAAGGCATGTGGCGCATGCTGCAAGCCGACGAGCCGGACACCTACGTGCTCGCCACCAATCGCACGGAGACGGTGCGAGATTTCGTCGACATGGCGTTCGCCGCGGCCGGCTATCAGATCGAGTGGACGGGCAAAGGCGAGCAGGAGAAAGGGCTCGACGTGTCGACGGGCAAGGTGCTCGTGCAGGTGAATCCGAAGTTCTACCGGCCCGCCGAAGTCGATCTGTTGATCGGCTGCGCGGAAAAAGCCAAGGACAAGCTCGGCTGGCAGCCCGAAACGACGCTGGAGCAGCTGTGCCAGTTGATGGTCGATGCCGATCTCGAACGCAATCAGCACCATGAGACTTTCTGAGCGCCAAGGGCGTCGCGCGCTCGTCACCGGGCTGGCCGGGTTCACCGGCCAGCACATGGCCGAGCACCTCGAAGACACCGGCTACGAGGTGTGGGGCACGGTGCCGCCCGGAGCGGCGGAAGCCGCGTCGAACCGGCACCTCGCGCATTCCGTCGATCTGCTGGACGCCGAAGGCATGAAGGCGATGGTCGCCGATTCACGGCCCGACGTGGTCGTGCATCTCGCGGGCGCCGCGCACGTCGCGAACGGCACGGCGGGCAATACGTACCTCGTGAATATCGTCGGGACGCGCAACTTGCTGTCGGCGCTCGCATCGCTCGACAAGCCGCCGCGCGCCGTGCTGCTCGCGAGCAGCGCGAACGTCTACGGCAATGCGCCCGTCGAGCTGCTCGACGAGAGCATCGTGCCCTCGCCCGCCAACGACTACGCGGTCAGCAAGCTCGCGATGGAGCACGCGGCGCGGCTTTGGATGGACCGCTTGCCGATCATCGTCGCGCGGCCTTTCAATTACACGGGCGTGGGGCAGCACGAGGATTATCTGTTGCCGAAGATCGTCGGCCACCATGCGCGGCGCGAAGCGAAAATCTCGCTCGGCAACCTCAACGTGAGCCGCGATTTCTCGGACGTGCGCAACGTCGTGTCGATCTACGGCAGCCTGCTCGAAGCCGCGCCCGCGGGTGAGACGTTCAACATCTGCTCGGGCGTCGGGCACTCGCTGGGCGAGGTGCTCGCGATGCTCGCTCGCATCGCCGGATACGAGATCGATGTGTTCGTCGATCCGCGGTTTTTGCGCGCGAACGAAGTGCATCGGTTAGTCGGCTCCAATCGCAAGCTGCGGCGGGCGATCGGACATGTGCCGATGACGCCGCTCGCGGAGACGCTTGAGTGGATGTATGAGGCTGCAGCGCTGCGCGAAGAAACCGCGCTTCAGCGCAACGGATCGGAAGTCCGCTGACAGGCGCGCCGCGCCCCTGCTCTCGAGCAAAAAAAAGCCTCCCGGTAACGGAACCGAGAGGCCAACTCTACCCAAGCTCACTCTTCCAAAGCTCGCGCTGCTGCACGACGCGACGCGGGCCAACGCGCTTCGCGCGTCAGCGGCCGAGACCGCCCATCATCATGTACTTCAGTTCGACGTATTCATCGAGGCCGTACTTCGAGCCTTCGCGGCCGAGGCCCGATTCCTTGACGCCGCCGAACGGCGCCACTTCGGTCGAAATGATGCCTTCGTTGATGCCGACCATGCCGCTCTCGAGCGCCTCGCCGACGCGCCATGCACGACCGAGGTCGCGCGTATAGAAGTATGCGGACAAGCCGAACGGCGTGTCATTGGCCGCCGCGATCGCCTCTTCCTCGGTCTTGAAGCGGAACGCCGCCGCGACCGGACCGAACGTCTCTTCATCGGCGAGCAGCATCGACTTCGACGCATTCACGAGCACCGTCGGCTCGTAGAACGTGCCGCCGAGCGCGTGACGCTTGCCGCCCGTCAACACTTGCGCGCCCTTGTTCAACGCGTCTTCGACGTGGCGTTCCACCTTCGTGAGCGCGGCTTCGTTGATCAGCGGCCCCTGCTCGGTGTCGCCTTCGAGCCCATTGCCGACCCGCATCTTCTTCACGGCAGTGGTGAGCGCCTGCATGAACGCGTCGTAGATGCCGTCCTGCACATAGAAGCGGTTAACGCATACGCAGGTCTGCCCGGTGTTGCGGAACTTCGACGCGATCGCGCCTTGCACGGCGGCGCCGATATCGGCGTCGTCGAACACGATGAACGGCGCGTTGCCGCCGAGTTCGAGCGAGAGCTTCTTGAGCGTATCGGCCGACTGCTTCGCAAGCAGCTTGCCGACGCGCGTCGAGCCCGTAAACGACAGCTTGCGCACGACCGACGACGCCGTCAGCACATTGCCGATCGCGACCGCATCGCCGGACACGATGTTGAACACGCCCGCCGGAATACCGGCTTGCTCGGCCAGCACGGCGAGCGCAAACGCGGACAGCGGCGTTTCCTCGGAGGGCTTGAGCACCATCGTGCAGCCGGCCGCGAGCGCGGGGCCCGCCTTGCGCGTGATCATCGCGAGCGGGAAATTCCACGGCGTGATCGCGGCGACGACGCCAATCGGCTCACGCGTGACGACGATCTTCGAATCCGGGCGCGGGCTCGGAATCACGTCGCCGTACATGCGCTTCGCTTCCTCGGCGAACCATTCGAGGAAGCTCGCCGCGTAGCCGACTTCGCCGCGCGCTTCGGCGAGCGGCTTGCCTTGCTCGCGCACCATCAACTCGGCAAGCGCTTCGCGGTGTTCGAGCATCAGCTCGCCCCAGCGCTTCACGCGCGCGCCGCGTTCCTTCGCGGTCAGTTTGCGCCAGGCCGGGAACGCGCGTTCCGCGGCGACGATCGCTTGCGAAGCTTCGGCTGCGCCGCCCTTTGCCACGTGGGTGATGACTTCACCGGTAGCCGGGTTGAGCACCGCGTAGGTGCCGTCGCCCCGGCCCTTGGCCGGATGCCATGCGCCGTCGATGTAGTGTCCAGTACGGAGAAACTCGCTCATGCTGCTTTTTCCAGGTTGTCGGCAAACACGCCCTGCGCGGGACGCGCATCGCGGGCGATACGTTTGCCTGCCGTGTAATCGTTGATCAGATCGCACGGCGTGTAATTGCGTTCCAGCTCATACAGCTCATCGGCGTCGAGCTTCGTATCCAGTGCGGCGAGCGCGCTGTCGAATTGCGCAGGTGTATCCGCGCCGACCAGCATGCTCGATACGCTGTGCTGATTCAGCACCCACGCCTGCGCGATTTGCGCCGGGCTCACGCCGCGCCGCTTCGCGACACGCGCGACGGATGCCGCGATCTCGAGCGACGCCTTGTCGCCGTACATTTGCGCGGTGAAGAAGTCGGTCTGATTGCGCGTGGAGCTCCGATCGGAGGTCAACAGGCCGCGCGCGAGCGGGCTGAACACCGAGACGCCGATGCCTTGATCGAGGCAGTACGGAATCATCTCGCGCTCTTCTTCGCGATACGCGAGGTTCAGCTGAAGCTGCATGTTGATCGGCTTGGCCCAGCCGTTGCGATCGCAGACTTGCATGATCTTCGCGAGCTGCCACGTGTACATTGTCGACACGCCGACATAGCGCGCCTTGCCGGCACGCACGATATCGTTGAGCGCACCCATCGTTTCTTCAACGGGCGTGTTCACGTCGAAGAAGTGCAGCATGAAGACGTCGACATAATCCATGCCGAGGCGCTTCAACGAACCGTCGATGCCGTCCATCACGTGCTTGCGCGAATGGCCGCCTGCATTCTGATAAGCGCCCATGTCGTAGCCGACCTTCGTCGTCACGACGATCTCTTCACGCCGCGCGAGGCG
>DATGHJ010000035.1:0-7220 GCA_035308085.1 Trinickia sp.
CATGACTCAGCGTATTGCGTACGTAACTGGCGGCATGGGCGGCATCGGGACGAGCATCAGCCAGCGCCTGCACAAGCAGGGATTCAAGGTCGTCGTGGGCTGCGGCCCGAATTCGCCGCGCCGGGTGAAGTGGCTCGAGCAGCAGAAGGCCCTCGGCTATGACTTCATCGCGTCGGAAGGCAACGTCGGCGATTGGGAGTCGACCAAGCAGGCGTTCGACAAGGTGAAATCCGAAGTCGGCGAAGTCGACGTGCTGGTCAACAATGCGGGCATCACGCGCGACGTCGTGTTCCGCAAGATGACGCACGAGGACTGGACGGCCGTGATCGACACGAACCTGACGAGCCTCTTCAACGTGACGAAGCAGGTGATCGACGGGATGGTCGAGCGCGGCTTTGGCCGCGTCATCAACATTTCGTCGGTGAATGGCCAAAAGGGCCAGTTCGGCCAGACCAATTACTCGACCGCCAAGGCCGGTATCCACGGCTTCACGATGGCGCTCGCGCAGGAAGTGGCGACCAAGGGCGTGACAGTCAATACGGTGTCGCCGGGCTATATCGGCACGGATATGGTCAAATCCATCCGCCCGGATGTTCTGGAAAAGATCGTCGCGACGATTCCGGTGCGCCGTCTGGGCTCGCCGGACGAAATCGCGTCGATCGTGGCGTGGCTCGCTTCGGACGAATCGGGGTTCTCGACGGGCGCCGATTTCTCGCTGAACGGCGGGTTGCATATGGGCTGATTCGTGTTGCGCCGCCCGGTCCTTCCGGGTGGCGCAGCCGCGTCAGGGGTATCGGGGGGTGCTTGGCCGGTCGCGGGCGCCGCCACTGCGCTTTGTTTGCGCTCAAAGGCGTTACATGTCCACCACTACAAAGAAAACAGCCGAACGACTGATCAAGAAATATCCGAACCGCCGGCTCTATGACACTGAGACGAGCACCTACATCACGTTGAGCGATGTGAAGCAGCTTGTGCTCGAGCAGGAGGACTTCAAGGTCATCGATGCGAAGAGCAACGAGGACCTGACGCGCAGCATCCTGTTGCAGATCATTCTCGAAGAGGAGAGCGGCGGCGTGCCGATGTTTTCCTCTTCGATGCTGTCGCAAATCATCCGCTTCTACGGCCATGCGATGCAGGGAATGATGGGGACGTACCTGGAAAAGAACATCCAGGCGTTCATCGAGATCCAGAACAAGCTCGCCGATCAGTCGAAGAACCTGTATGAAGGCAATGCCCTGAACCCCGAAGTGTGGTCTCAGTTCATGAACATGCAGGCACCGATGATGCAGGGCATGATGACGAGCTACATCGAGCAGTCGAAGAACATGTTCGTGCAGATGCAGGAGCAGATGCAGAACCAGGCGAAGAATATGTTCAGCACGTTCCCGTTCAAGCCGAATCCGGAGCCGGAAAAGAAGTAACGGCTTTTTGCAGCAGTTGCCGAAAGAGCCGGCCTGGTTGCCGGCTCGCGTTTTTCCGGGCTTTGACGGTTGCATGTGACGGTCGCGCCAGACGGCGCGGATCGAGGCCCGGCGCGGTACAATGTCGGCCTTTCACGCGACGTGACGGACCCCGCTGCCACTCAGGCATTCCGAGGCGTTCCGAGGTGTTCCGACCTCGTCGCGAGCGATGCGGCGGCGGCTTTGTGCTCCCCCATCGCCCATGCAGCGCCTGAGCGCTGCCCGATTGTCGTCACTCGCCGGACCATCCTTATGCCGCAAACTTCCTCTTCAGCCGCGCCTACGACGGCCGCACCTACGCCGGCCGCACCGAAGGTCGGTTTCGTCTCCCTCGGCTGCCCGAAAGCTCTCGTCGATTCCGAGCAGATCATCACGCAGCTGCGTGCCGAGGGCTACGAAATCTCGGGCACCTATGACGGCGCGGATCTCGTTGTCGTCAACACCTGCGGCTTCATCGACGAAGCGGTCCAGGAAAGTCTCGATGCGATCGGCGAGGCGCTGACCGAGAACGGCAAGGTGATCGTCACCGGCTGCCTCGGCGCGAAAAAGAGCGCGAGCGGCTCGGGGCTGATCGAAGAAGTGCATCCGAAGGTGCTCGCCGTGACGGGGCCGCACGCGCTCGGCGAGGTGATGCAGGCCGTGCACAGCCATTTGCCCAAGCCTCACGATCCGTTCGTCGATCTCGTACCGCCCGCCGGCATCAAGCTGACGCCGCGCCACTACGCGTATCTCAAGATCTCCGAAGGCTGCAACCATCGCTGCACGTTCTGCATCATCCCGTCGATGCGCGGCGATCTCGTTTCGCGTCCCGTCGCGGAAGTCATGCTCGAGGCCGAAAACCTGTTCAAGTCCGGCGTCAAGGAACTGCTCGTGATCTCGCAGGATACGAGCGCCTACGGGGTCGACGTCAAATTCCGCACCGGTTTCTGGAACGGCCGCCCGCTCAAGACGCGGATGACCGAGCTGGTGGGCGCGCTCGGCGAGCTGGCGGCGCAGTACGGCGCGTGGGTGCGTCTGCACTATGTGTATCCGTATCCGCACGTCGACGAAATCATTCCGATGATGG
Source organism: Trinickia sp. (assembly GCA_035308085.1). Classification (GTDB taxonomy): domain Bacteria; phylum Pseudomonadota; class Gammaproteobacteria; order Burkholderiales; family Burkholderiaceae; genus Trinickia_A. Next base: position 2,527 of record DATGHJ010000035.1, read on the forward strand.
CCGAGGGTCCGTTCAAGGGTCACGTGCTGCCGTACCTCGACGTGCCGTTCCAGCACGCGCACCCTGAAGTGCTCAAGCGCATGACGCGGCCGGCCAACGCCGAGAAGACGCTCGAGCGCGTCCAGGCGTGGCGCGAGATTTGTCCAGATCTGACGATCCGCAGCACGTTCATCGCGGGCTTCCCGGGTGAGACGGAAGCGCAGTTCGAGACGCTCCTCGACTTCATCCGCGAGGCCGAGCTCGATCGCGTCGGCTGCTTTGCGTATTCCCCGGTCGAAGGCGCGAGCGCGAACGAGCTCGACGGCGCGCTGCCCGACGAAGTCCGCGAGGAGCGCCGCGCGCGCTTCATGGCAGTCGCCGAGGCGGTGTCGGCCAAGCGCATGATGCGCAAGGTCGGCAAGACGCTCAAGGTGCTCGTCGACGAAGTGAATGCCGACGGCGGCATCGGCCGTACCGCGGCCGATGCGCCCGAGATCGACGGTGTCGTCTATGTGGCGCCTGCGGCGAAGGCGTCGAAGCGCTACAAAGTCGGCGACTTCGTGTCGGTAAAGATCACCGGCGCCGACGGCCACGATCTCTGGGGCGAGGTCTGAGCGTGGGCCCCGCGCAGCCGTCGCCGGCGTCGATCACGCCCGACATCCTCGCGCTAGGCGAGGCAATGGTGGAGTTCAATCAGTCGTCGCCGGGGCGGCCCGATTATCTGCAAGGCTTTGGCGGCGACACGTCGAATTTCTGCATCGCCGCCGCGCGCCAAGGGGCGCGCACGGGCTTTGTGTCCGCCGTCGGCGACGATCATTTCGGGCAATTGCTGGTCGAGCTGTGGCGGCGCGAGGGCGTCGATACGTCGGCGGTGCGCGTCGATGCGCATGCGCCTACCGGCGTGTATTTCGTCTCGCACGGTGCTGACGGGCATCGGTTCGACTATTTGCGCGCCGGTTCGGCCGCCAGCCGCTACGCGCCGCACGATCTGCCTCTCGACGCGATCGCAGCCGCGAAAGTCATTCACTTGTCCGGCATCAGCCTCGCGATCGGCGTCGACGCTTGCGATGCCGCGCTCGCGGCCATGGAGCACGCCCGCGCTAACGGCGTGCGCGTGAGCTTCGATACCAATCTGCGCTTGAAGCTCTGGCCGCTTGCGCGGGCGCGCGCGGTGATGCTCGAAGCGATCCGGCAAACCGATATCTGCCTGCCGAGCTGGGACGACGTCACGGCGCTCACCGGACTTGCCGGGCGCGACGATATCGTCGATTTCCTGCTCGCGCGGGGGCCGCGAATCGTCGCGCTCAAGCTCGGCAAGGAGGGTGCCTACATCGCGACGCCCGACGAGCGGCGCGTCGTGCCCGGGCTCGTCGTCAATGCCGTCGATGCGTCGGGCGCGGGCGATTGCTTCGGCGGCGCGTTCATCGCGCGGATCGTCGCGGGCGATGATCCGTTTGCCGCCGCGCGTTACGCGAACGCGGCTGCCGCCCTGTCGACGCAAGGCTTCGGCGCGGTTGCGCCGGTTCCCGATCGCGCAGCGGTCGAGCGCATGCTCGCCGAGTGAGCGGTACTCGACGCGCCGCAGCTATGTGGCAAGCGACGGACGCGAATTGGCCCGAAGGGCGGTGACGCGGGCCGAGACCGGCGACACGAAGGTTCATCCGATTCATAACCGAGAAACCAGGAGACACAGCGATGCAACGTGAAGTGGTGGTGGCAAGCGGCGTGCGGACCGCGATCGGCGATTTCGGCGGCGGCCTCAAGGACTTTTCACCGACGGATCTCGGCGCACGCGTAGTGCGCGAGGCATTGGCGCGCGCGCAGGTGAATGGGGATGACGTGGGCCACGTGGTGTTCGGCAACGTGATCCAGACCGAACCGAAGGACATGTACCTCGCGCGCGTCGCCGCGCTCAACGGCGGCGTCACGCAGCACGCGCCGGCGCTGACCGTGAACCGGCTGTGCGGCTCCGGGCTGCAGGCGATCGTGTCGGCGGCGCAGAGCGTGCTGCTCGGCGACGCGGATATCGCCATCGGCGGCGGTGCGGAGAGCATGAGCCGTGCGCCGTATATCGCGCCCGCGGCGCGTTTCGGCCAGCGCATGGGCGACGCGCGCATCATCGACATGATGCTCGGCGCGCTGCACGACCCATTCCAGTCCATTCATATGGGCGTGACCGCCGAAAACGTCGCGCGTAAGTACGGCATCACGCGCGACGCGCAAGACGCGCTCGCGCTCGAATCCCACCGCCGCGCGGCGCGCGCGATCGAAGCGGGCTGGTTCAAGGAGCAGATCCTGCCGGTCGCGATCGCGTCGAAGAAGGGCGAGGTGAGTTTCGATACCGATGAGCACGTGCGTTTGAACGCAACCGCCGAAGACTTCGCGAAGCTCAAGCCGGTGTTCGCCAAGGAAAACGGCACGGTGACGGCCGGCAACGCGTCGGGAATCAACGATGCCGCCGCGGCCGTCGTGCTGATGGAACGGCGCGTCGCCGAAGCCCGCGGCGCCAAGCCGCTTGCGCGGCTCGTCGCCTATGCGCACGCGGGCGTGGACCCGGCCTACATGGGCATCGGCCCGGTGCCGGCCACGCGTCGGGCGCTGGAGCGCGCGGGCATCACCGCGGCCGATCTCGACGTGATCGAGGCGAACGAGGCGTTTGCCGCGCAGGCGTGCGCCGTGACAAATGAGCTGGGGCTTGATCCGGCGAAGGTCAACCCGAACGGCTCGGGCATCTCGCTCGGCCACCCGATCGGCGCCACCGGCGCGCTCATTACCGTCAAGGCGCTGTACGAGCTGCAGCGCATCGGCGGACGCTATGCACTGGTGACGATGTGCATCGGCGGCGGGCAAGGCATCGCCGCGATTTTCGAGCGGATTTGAATGAGGCTCGCCCTGCTTGGGCGAGGCGGCGCAGGTGGCGCAGATTCTAGCGCCGCGATGCGCCGCTTCCGCTCGAGGGTTGGATGAAATGGCAGGACACGGATGGAACGGATGCAAGGATCGAAGATGTCTGCAACACAGCGCGCCAGGGCGAGCGTGAGTCGCTCGCTGGCGCTGAAGCGGCTCGCCTCGTGCGGCGCCATGGCCTGGTTGCTCGCTTGCAGCGCGTGCGCGCAGATCCCGGCGCAGGATGCGGCGCAAAACGCGGCAGTCAACGACCCGGTGAAGGCGTTGGCCGCTCCGCCCGCGACCCCGTTGCCGCTCAAGCCGAACCCCGAGTTCGCGAAGTTCCCGAGCTATGCGGGCACGCTCGGCTCGCGCCGGATCGTGCTGCGGCTCGGACCGAAGACCGATGACCCGTCGGGTGTGCACGGTGAATATCAGTTCGCGGATACGGGCGAAGTCATCCTGATCGCGGGGGACCGCGAAGGCGACACGCTCGAAGTCGAAGAGTCGAACGACGGCACGCGCATCACCGGCAATTGGGTGGGCAAGTTCGCGCCGGACGGCTCGGTGCAGGGCGACCGGATGAACGTCGACGATTCCGATCCGCAGCCATTTGATTTGCATCCGGTCGGCGCGGCACAGACGCCCGCGGCTGGCGCCAGGCCGCCGGTTGGCGGTGCAACCGCGCCGGCCGCCGCGGCTGCCGCGCCCGCGCCCGCGCCCGCGCCGTCGACCGCCCAGCCGCCCGTCGATGCGACGCCTGGGTCGGCGAATCCGCGCGCAGTCGGTGGCGTGAGCAATTTGTCTATCGGCGACTGACGCCGCCGCAACCGTCGACTACCGACATCCTCTCCCGACACATCATGACCGAGCCCACTTCCAAACACGGATTGCAGACCCGCATCGTTCATCCCGAAGACTCGCTGACACCTGGTTTCGCGTCGTTTTCGACGCCGGTGGCGCGTGCGTCGACTGTCGTGTTCCCCGATCTCGCGACGATGCGCGCACTCGATTGGCGCAACGACGCGCAGTGGCGCTACGGCCTGCACGCGACGCCGACTTCGCTCGCGCTCGCGCAGCGGCTCGCGGCGCTCGAAGGCGGCAAGCACGCGTTGTTGCAGCCGTCGGGTTTGGCGGCGATTTCGAGTGTCTACTTCGGCATCGTGAAAGCGGGCGACGACGTTCTGATTCCCGATAACGTCTACTCGCCGAATCGCGAGCACGGCGATTGGCTCGCGCGCGACTTCGGCATCTCCGCGCGCTATTACGATCCGCTGATCGGCGCGGGAATCGCCGGCCTGATCCGCCCGGACACGCGTCTGATCTGGATCGAGGCGCCAGGCTCGGTGACGATGGAGGTGCCCGACGTGCCGGCGATCGTCGCGGCGGCGCGCGCGCGCAACGTCGTGACCGCGATCGACAACACCTTCTCGGCGGGCCTCGCGTTCCGTCCGTTCGAGCACGGCGTCGACATCTCGGTGCAGGCGCTGACCAAGTACCAGTCGGGCGGCAGCGACGTGCTGATGGGTGCGACGATCACCGCGAACGCGGAACTGCATGCGAAGCTGAAGCTCGCGCGGATGCGCTGCGGCGTCGGTGTGTCGGTCGACGATTGCTCGCTCGTGCTGCGCAGCCTGCCGAGCATGAAGGCGCGTTTCGAAGCGCACGACCGCAGCGCGCTCGCGCTCGCGCAGTGGCTGAAGACACGTCCCGAGATCGCGGCGGTGCTGCATCCGGCCCTGCCGGACTGCCCGGGGCACGAATCGTTCAAGCGCGATTTCAGCGGCGCGGGTGGATTGTTCTCGGTCGTGTTCGACGCGCGCTACAGT
>DATGHJ010000036.1:0-5307 GCA_035308085.1 Trinickia sp.
GCCGCGCGTCCCTCGATACGGCCGAACTTGCTCGTGTATTGCGGGCCGATGCCTTCCCAGACCGCGTCGGCCGTGAAGAGGCGCGCGAGCGATTCCCCGGCGAGCGCGCCGCTCGGCACGTCGCACAGCGCCATGTAGCGGGTCATGGTTCTGCGGGCCGCACCAGCGCCTTCGAGCGCGGCGAGGCGCGCTTCGAGCGCCGCAATCGTGCGCATTGCGTCAGTCGTCATCGTCATGAGTTCACACGCTAGCGGCAGGTGGCACGGCAGGCGGCACGACCAGCGCACGTCCCACGCGCGCCTCGATCTTGCCGTACCGCCACAGGTTGTACGCGCCGACCGGCGTCGTGCGATAGAGATTGCAGACAGCCACCGTGGTGTCGAAGTCGGCGACGTCGGCCATGATGTAGAAGGTCCACGGTGCGCCGGCGGCCTGGCCGACCACGAGGCGGTCGTCGTCCATGATGCCGAGCACCTTGACGCCGTCCATCGCCTCGATGGCGGCGAGCATCTTGCCGTACGCCTGCCAGACTTCGCCGATCTCCTCGCGCGGCAGGTCAAAGAAGTGTTGCGTCACGCCGCAGCAGAACAGCACGCGTAGCGGCAGGGGGCGGTTGACGGAAGTATCGGTCATCTATCTGCGTGGCGGCCACGTTCCGGTTTTTAGAGCAGGAAGCCGATCGCGCTCAGCGCTTCGGTCGAATCGATCAGGCGGATCACCTTTTGCTGCAGCTTCGGCTCGCCGCTCGCGAAGCTGATGCGGTGCGTGAGGTCCGCCGCAAAGATCGTGTTCGCGCCGCGCTTGTACGCAACGATGATCTGCGCCGACTTCACTTCGACCGTATCGGCCGCGTCGCTCGACAGCGTGAAGCGCGAGACGGTGCGCACCGTGCGCGCCGCATCGTTCGCGGAAGCCGAATAGCCCGACGTCATGCGCTGCACGCGCATCTCGCGCATGTGCTGATCGTCGTACGCGTAGTTCAGCGTGGCCGCGAAGTCGGTCGTGTTCGGGTCGATCGGCACGACGTAGTAGCCCCGCGGGTCCCACAGGCCGAGCCATGCGTGGTATTCGCGCCGGTCCAGCATCTCGGCTTCGCGCCAGATGAACTGCACGGCGCGCGTAAAAGTCGCTTGCGAGTTGAGTACGTTTCGATCGTCCATCATGCCTCCATCATCGCGCGCCACTGCGCATACGCTTCGCGCATGCCGGTTTCGTCGGTGGCGTGTGCGGTCTTTTCTCCGTTCGGTGCCGTCGTTTCGCGGTTCAAGCCGCGATTCACGAGGATCGGAATGTCACGTCCGGCGTGGGCGCCGCGCTGCACGCGTTCCCATGCTTCGGCGTCGTCGGGGCTGCCGAAGCCGAACGGGCCCTGGAAGTGTTCATGAACGCGCAGGCGCACGCGGTTGGCTTCCTCGGGGCCGCCGTCCATGGCGAGCGCAACATGACGGATCTCGGTTTCCTCGGCGGAAATGGGGCGCAGCACACGGAAAAACGCCATGGAGAGCGCGAGGTTCGGGAACAGGTTCAGGTTGAAGCCGACGCCCATCAGCGAACGCACGATGCGGCGCACTTCCTCCGGTGTGTGGCGCTCGGCCAACTGCGCGGCGAGCGCCTGGAAGCGCTCGGGCAGCGGCGCGCCGTCGTCCTGATCGAGATCGACGAGCTCGGGCACGAGCACGGCGAGGCTGTGGCCGTTGCCGAGCGAGCGGCAAAAGGCCTTATCGCTCGTCATGAAGCTCGTGATCGCCGCGGCCGTTTCGTCGTCGATCGACTTTATCCACGACTTGTGCACCACCGGGAAGTGATAGAGGTCGGTCGTGTTCTCGAGCTGAATCTTCCAGTTGCCCTTGAACTTGAACTTGTGCTCGCCGTTGGCCTTGACGGGATAGCCCGCGCCTTGCTTCATGAACAGGTCGATCCAGGGCTTCGCGCCGCCGAGGAAGTCTTCGAGCGGTTCAATATCCTTGTTGAAGCTCGCGAAGATCAGGCCTTGGTAAATGCCGACGCTCAACTTTTCGAGCGGCAGGTCGCCCTTTTCGCAGACGCCTTCGTAGCCGTCGCCATAGGGCAGCGCGCGCAGCGCGCCGTCGAGCGCATACGACCAGCTATGGTAGGGGCACGTAAATCCCTTCGCGTTGCCCTTGTGCTCTTCGCACACGGTCGCGCCGCGATGGCGGCAGCGGTTTTGCAGCACGTTGACGGCGCCCGTCTTGTCGCGCACGACGATCACGGGCTGGCGGCCGATCGTCGTGGTGCGGAAGTCGCCCGGATTGGGCAGTTCGCTTTCGTGCGCAACCCAGATCCACGTCTTGTAGAAAATGCGTTCGAGTTCCGCTTCGAACAGCGCCGGGTCGTAGTACAGCGACGGCGCGATGCGGTCGGCCTCCACGCGGCTGCGCAGCGTACTCGTGTCGATGGTCTGCCAGGTATCGCTCATGATGTCGGGGTATCGGGGTGGTCGCGATGTCTCGCGAGAGGGTTGAAGCACAGAGCGCTTGCCGCCGGTGCGTTGATTGAAGTCTCGTCTGTGGCGTACCATAGGTCAAATCGATCTAAAATTGAACGTCACATAAATAAGGCTGATAAAAGGATGCCTTCACTCGATCACGTCGATCTCAATCTGTTGCGGGTTTTTCAGGCCATCGTCGAGGAGCGCAGCCTCACGAAGGCCGGCGAGCGCCTTGCGCTTTCGCAGCCCGCCATCAGTTATTCGCTCTCGCGCCTGCGTTCGCTGTTCGACGATCCGCTCTTCATCCGCACGCGCGCGGGCATGCAGCCCACGCCGATCGCGCTGGAGCTCGCTTCGATCGTCGGTCGCGCGCTCGACACCGTGCGCGAGGCGCTGCGCTACACGGAGCGCTTCGATCCGGCGGTGAGCACGCGCACGTTCAGGCTGTCGTTGTCGGATGCGGGGGAAATGGCGTACCTGCCGCCGATCTGCGAAGCACTCCATCGCGAGGCACCGCGCATCAAGGTATGTGTCGAGCCCATGCCCGTGGAGGAGATCGAGGATGCGCTACGCGCGTGCCGGCTCGATTTCGCGATCGGCAACCTGCCCGAACTGACGTCGCGCACGCGCCATCAACTGCTGTTCGAGGAGACCTATGTGTGCATGACACGGCGTCGCCACGGCTTGCCGCGCGGCGAGACGCTGAGCCTCGCGCAGTTCGTCGCGGCGTCGCATGCGCAGGTGAGGTCGGTCGAGCATAGCCACCACGCGCTGGACGACACGCTGCGTTCGCAGGGTGTGGGAAGAAACATTGCACTCGAATTGCCGCACTTCGTCGCGCTGCCGGGCGTGCTGGCCGCGACCGACCTGTATGCGACGCTGCCGCGCCGGCTCGCGCACCTCTTCAATCTGGAGAAGCGCTTCCAGATCTATGCGTTGCCCGTGACGGTGCCTGTCGCGGCCGTGACGATGCACTGGCACGATCACTTCCACGAGGACGAAGGCATTACGTGGATGCGCGAAATCATTCAGGGCATCATGCAGCGCTTCGACGCAGAGACGTCCTGAATGAAGCGGTGTACGCGGTGGGGCTCAGAGATCGAGCACGAGCACGGGCGAGCGCGAGCGCGAGATGCAGCAGCAGATGACCGTGTTGCTCGCGCGCTCGGCCTTGCTGAGGCAGTGGTCGCGATGCTCGGGCTCGCCCGTCACGACGTCGATCATGCAGGTGCCGCAGACGCCTTCGCCGCACGACGTATCGACCTCGATGCCGATCGACGCGAGCGCCTCGACGATCGAGAGGTGCTTCTCGACGCGCACGGTCTGGCCCGTGCTGGCGACCTGCACGTCGAACGCGTCGAGCGCGGCGCCGCTCTCGGGCTCCGCGGGCTCTGCCGCGAAGCGTTCGAGATGGATCGCGTTTTCGGGCAGGCGCTTTTCGGCCGCCGCGACCACGCGCGCCATGAAGGCGGAAGGCCCGCAGGTGTAGACGTGCGTGCCCGTGGAGACATCGGCGAGACAGGAAGCAAGAGCGTCGTCGAGCGCATCGGGTTCCACGCCGAAATGCAGTCTCACGTAGGCCGCGAACGGCGCCCGCGCGAGCAGCGGCAGGAACGCCGTGTGTTCCTCGCTACGCGCGAAGTAGTGCAGTTCGAATCGCGCGTTCAGCTTGATGAGGCGATAAGCCATCGACAGAAGCGGCGTAATGCCGATGCCTGCGCCGACGAGCACATGCCGTTGCGCGCCGGGCGCGAGCTGGAACAGGTTGCGCGGCGCGCCGACCGATAGCTCGGTGCCTACCGTCACGTCGTCGTGCAGCGAGCTCGAGCCGCCGCGCGATGCGCTCTCGCGCTTGACGGCGAAGAGCTGCGCATCGCGCCGGTCGGGGTCGCCGCACAGCGAGTACTGGCGCGTGACGCCGGAGGGGGCCGTGACGTCGATATGTGCGCCTGGCTCGTAGGCATCGAACGGCTGGCCGTCGAGCCGTGTAATGCTGAACGAGCGAATACCGTGTGCTTCGTCGCGCAATGCGTCGACGCGAACCTTGAAGGTGGTGGCTTGCATGATGAGGCCCAATCGCTGAATGCTGGACTGAATGGTGAGCCGAGCATACGGCGGCCCGGTCGATCGGACAAATCGATAAAAAATGGCTTCGCGGATAAATGCCGCTGATAATTTGCTGCCGGGAAGCGCTAGTTCGTATCAGCCGCGAGTGGCGTTTCGCTCCGCGCGTCAAATCCACCGAAATCAAGTGCCGCTATCCGCACGATGGATACGTGTCGGGCCGTCAGGCCTCAGGCTGATGGAACATCCCGTAGAGGGTTTTCCGCAGCCATGCGATGCCGGGATCAGCGGCGAACTGCGCGTGCGTATGCACCTGGATTTCGATGGGCGGCAGCTTGAACGGCAGCGGCAGAATACGAAAGGCCTTGGCGCGGTTGAAACGCTGCGCGATGCTTTTGGGAAAGATGATCGCCAGATCCGTATGCATCACGATCTCCGGCGCGACGACGAAATGCGGCAGCCGGAGCACCACTTCGCGCTTGAGATTGAGCTCGTCGAGCCATTGTTCGACCATGCGATGGCCGGTCGCATTGGTGCTCGCATAGACATAGCGCAGGGCCGCCAGGTCCTCGCGGGTGGGCTTCTTCTTTCGCAACGGGTGCCCCGCGCGCACGACGCAAACGTGCTCGTCGACGAACAGCGTCTGCGTCACGCAGCTGGCATCGAGGCCCGGCACGTAACCGAGCGCGAGATCGATCTCGCCGGCGCGCATGGCCGCGCTGACCGATTCGACAGGCACATTGGTCACTTCGATGCGAATGCCGCGCGTCTCGCGATCGAGCATCGCGAGCAGG
>DATGHJ010000037.1:0-6150 GCA_035308085.1 Trinickia sp.
GACGCGAAGAATTCGCCGATCTGATTGGCCATGACGATCAAATGTTCTTGGTTCATCGTTGCTCGCTGATGCGTTCAGCGCCGGGACTGTGCGGGCAAGCGCCAGGCCCCGGCTTGCACTTCGTCATTTCCCGCTCGTCGCGCTCGCGGGCTCGCGCTGGCGCAGCAGATCGAGCTGCTCGGCGTTGAAGCGCGAATACTGCTTCTGCCATTGCGACGGCTGCTCGACCTGCGTGACCTGCACGGCCGTCACCTTGTACTCGGGGCAGTTGGTCGCCCAATCGGAGTTCTCGGTCGTAATGACGTTCGCGCCCGATTCGGGGAAGTGGAACGTCGTGTAGACGACGCCCGGCTGCATCCGCTCGGTGACGAGCGCGCGCAGCACCGTCTGCCCCGCACGCGATTCGATGCCAGCCCAGTCGCCCGTTTTGATGCCGCGTTCGGCGGCGTCATCGGGATGAATCTCGAGGCGATCTTCGTCGTGCCAGCGGACGTTCTCGGTGCGGCGCGTCTGCGCGCCGACGTTGTACTGCGACAGGATGCGGCCCGTCGTGAGCAGCAGCGGATACTTGCGGGTCACTTTTTCCGGCGACGCGATGAACTGCGTGATCACGAACTTGCCCTTGCCGCGCACGAACTCGTCGACGTGCATGATCGGCGTGCCTTCGGGCGCATGCTCGTTGCACGGCCACTGAATGCTGCCGAGCTTGTCGATCAAGTCGAACGACACGCCGTGGAAGGTTGGCGTGAGGCGCGCGATTTCGTCCATGATTTCCGACGGATGCGCGTAGTCCATCTCGTAGCCGAGCTTCTTCGAGAGCAGTTGCGTGACTTCCCAGTCGGCGTAGCCGCAAAGCGGCGGCATCACGCGGCGCACACGCGACACACGGCGCTCGGCGTTCGTGAACGTGCCGTCTTTTTCGAGGAACGACGAACCGGGCAGGAAGACGTGCGCGTATTTCGCGGTTTCGTTCAGGAAGATGTCCTGCACGACGATGCACTCCATCGACGACAGTGCCGCCGACACATGCTGCGTATTCGGATCGGACTGGACGATGTCTTCGCCCTGGCAATAAAGACCCTTGAAGCTGCCGTCGAGCGCGGCGTCGAACATGTTCGGGATGCGCAGGCCCGGCTCGGGTTGCAGCGTCACGTTCCACGCGTCTTCGAAGAGCGAGCGTGTGGTCGTATCGCTGATATGGCGATATCCAGGCAGCTCGTGCGGAAACGAGCCCATGTCGCACGAACCTTGCACGTTGTTCTGGCCGCGCAGCGGATTGACGCCGACGCCTTCGCGGCCGACATTGCCGGTCGCCATCGCGAGATTGGCGATGCCGATCACCGTCGTCGAGCCTTGCACGTGCTCGGTGACGCCCAGGCCGTAGTAGATCGCGGCGTTGCCGCCCGTCGCATAAAGGCGCGCGGCGCCGCGCACCAACTCGGCCGGCACGCCCGTCACATCGGCCGTCGCTTCCGGCGCGTTCTCCGGCAGCGCGACGAACGCGCGCCATTGCTCGAACGCGCGCGTCTCGCAGCGTTCGGCGATGAACGTCTCATTGAGCAGCCCTTCGGTCACGATCACGTGCGCGAGCGCATTGACGATCGCGACGTTCGTGCCCGGCCGCAACGGCAAGTGATACTGCGCCTTCACATGCGGCGTATCGACGAGATCGATGCGGCGCGGGTCGACCACGATCAGCTTTGCGCCTTGCCGCAGACGTCGTTTCAGCCGCGATGCGAACACCGGGTGGCCGTCGGTTGGATTCGCGCCGATCACCATGATGACGTCGGCATGCTCGACCGATGCAAACGTCTGCGTGCCCGCCGATTCGCCGAGCGTCGCCTTCAGGCCATAGCCGGTCGGCGAGTGGCAGACGCGCGCGCAGGTATCGACATTGTTGTTGCCGAACGCGGCGCGCACGAGCTTTTGCACGAGGTAGGTTTCCTCGTTCGTGCAGCGCGACGACGTGATGCCGCCGATCGAATCGCGCCCGTGCTGCGCCTGAATGCGGCGGAATTCCGCCGCCGCGTGGGTGAGCGCTTCGTCCCAGCTGACTTCGCGCCACGGGTCGGTGATCTTGGCGCGGATCATCGGCTTCGTGATGCGGTCCTTGTGGGTCGCGTAGCCCCACGCAAAGCGACCCTTCACGCACGCGTGGCCTTCGTTCGCTTCACCGTTCTTGTTCGGCGTCATCCGCACGACCTGGCTGCCCTTCATCTCCGCTTTCAGCGAGCATCCGACGCCGCAATACGCGCAAGTCGTCACGACCGAGTGCTCGGGCTGGCCGAGCACGGCGATGGTCTTTTCGTGCAGCGTCGCGGTCGGGCAGGCGGCCACGCACGCACCGCACGACACGCACTCGGAATCCATGAACGGCTGGCTAACGCTTGCCGCCACGCGCGATTCGAAGCCGCGCGCGGTGATCGTCAGCGCGTACGTGCCTTGCGTTTCTTCGCACGCGCGCACGCAGCGGTTGCAGACGATGCACTTCGACGGATCGTAGGTGAAGTAGGGGTTCGACTCGTCCTTCTCGTCGTGCAGGTGGTTCGCGCCGTCATAGCCGTAGCGCACTTCGCGCAGGCCGACGACCCCCGCCATGTCCTGCAGCTCGCAGTTGCCGTTCGTGGGACACGTGAGGCAGTCGAGCGGGTGATCGGAAATGTAGAGCTCCATCACGTTGCGGCGCAGTTCCTGTAGGCGATCGCTTTGCGTGCGCACCTTCATGCCGGCTTCGACCGGCGTCGTGCACGATGCCGGATAGCCCTTGCGGCCTTCGATTTCCACGAGACACAGCCGGCACGAACCGAACGCTTCGAGCGAATCGGTCGCGCAGAGCTTCGGCACGTTGACGCCGGCTTCGATCGCCGCGCGCATCACCGAGGTGCCCGCGGGCACGGTGACGAGGCGTCCGTCGACGTCGAGCGTGACTTCGGTATCGGCGTGGACGAATGGCGTGCCGTAGTCGGTGTCGTCATACGGCGAGCGGGCGCGCGTGGTCCGCACCAAGGCTTCGGACTTGCACGCGCAGTTGCCTGAGCCGCAGCCGCCCCCCAAGGGGACTTCTTTCGGCGCGCCGGCGGTTGCTTGAGTCGGGGAGACGTCGGTCATGGCAGGCTCCATCAAGCCGCGGCCTTGCTAGGCTGGGCCGGGCGAAGACCGAAGTCTTCGGGAAAATGTTCAAGGGCGGAAAGCACGGGGTAAGGCGTCATGCCGCCCATCGCGCAGAGCGACCCGGACACCATGGTGTCGCACAGGTCACGCAGCAACTGCACTTGCTTCGTTGAGGTGTCGCCGTTGCGGATGCGTTCGATCACTTCGACGCCGCGCGTCGAGCCGATCCGGCACGGCGTGCATTTGCCGCATGATTCGAGCGCGCAGAAATGCATCGCGTATTGCGCGAGTTCGGCGAGATTCGACGTGTCGTCGTGCACGACGAGCCCGCCGTGCCCGACCACCGCGCCCACCGATGCGTAGGCTTCGTAGTCGAGCGGGATATCCCACTGGCTTTCGGGCAGATAGGTGCCGAGCGGCCCGCCGACTTGCACGGCGCGCGCCGGCCGGCCGCTCGCGGTGCCGCCGCCGAAGTCGAACAGCAGTTCACGCAACGTGACGCCGAACGCCAGTTCGACGAGCCCGCCTTGCTTCACGTTGCCGGCCAGTTGAAACGGCAGCGTGCCGCGCGAGCGGCCCATGCCGAAGTCGCGATAGAACTTCGCGCCGCGCGCGAAGATGATCGGCACGGTCGCGAGCGTGATCACGTTGTTGATGACGGTCGGCTGGCCGAACAGGCCGGCGAGCGCCGGCACCGGCGGCTTTGCGCGCACGATGCCGCGCTTGCCTTCGATCGATTCGAGCATCGCGGTTTCTTCGCCGCAGACGTAGGAGCCTGCGCCTTTCGCCACCGCCAGATCGAACGCATGCGCCGAGCCGAGCACGCTCGCGCCGAGCCAGCCCGCCGCGCGCGCTTTGCCGATCGCGGCTTCGAGCGTGGCGATCGAATGCGGATATTCGCTGCGCACGTAGATGTAGCCCTGCGTCGCGCCCGTCGAGATCCCCGCGATGATCATCCCTTCGATCAGGCAGTATGGGTCGCTTTCCATCACGAGGCGGTCGGAAAACGTACCGGAGTCGCCTTCGTCGGCATTGCAGACGATGTATTTCTGCGCCGCTTGCGCGTTGCGTACGGTGCGCCACTTGATGCCCGCGGGGAACGCCGCGCCGCCGCGGCCGCGTAGGCCCGAGTCGACGAGCGCTTCGCAGGCGGCGGCGCCGTCCAGCGCGAGCGCGGCTTTCAGGCCGGTGAGCCCTTCGTGTGCGAGGTAGTCGTCGATGGAGAGCGGATCGGTGATGCCGATGCGCGCGAACGTGAGGCGCTGCTGGCGCTTCAGATAAGGAATTTCGTCGACGACGCCGACGCGCCGCGAATGCTCGCCGCCGGCGAGCCACCCGGCGTCGAACAGCGACGCGAGGTCGGCTTCATCGACATTCGCGTAGCCGATGCGGCCAGCCGGCGTCTCGACTTCGACGAGAGGCTCGAGCCACAGCAGGCCGCGCGTGCCGTTGCGCACCAATTCGATGGCGACGCCGCGGCTCGCGGCCTCGCGGACGATCGCGTCGGCGAGCGCATCCGCGCCGAGCGCGAGCGCTGAAGAATCGCGGGGGACGAAGATGCGCGTCATGCCGGCTCCTTAGCGCACGCGGCGTCGAACAGCGCATCGAACTTCTGCGGCGTGACTTTCGCGTGCAGCGTGTCATTGATCATCATCGCCGGCGACAGCGCGCATTGCCCGAGGCAATACACCGATTCGAGTCCGATGTCCGCACCGTGCTCGGCGTCGAAACGGCAGCCCGTGCGCGCTTCGATGTGCTGCGCGAGCGCCTCTGTCCCCATGCTGCGGCAAGACTCGGCGCGGCAGAGCTGCACGGTCACGCGCGCGGCGGGGCGGGTGCGGAAATGATGGTAGTAAGTGATGACGCCATGCACTTCGGCACGCGAGAGGTTCAGCGCGCGCGCAAGCGGCGCAACGGCCTGCGGAGGGATAAAGCCGGCTTCGTCCTGAATCGCGTGCAGGATTGCGACGAGCGAACTCCCGCAGCCGATATGCCGTTCAATCAACTCATCGAGATGGACCATGATCTTTTCCTGCTGAGCGACGTTGGGAAAACTTCACTTTCCTATTGGGCATCGCAATCCGCACACGAACGCGCCAACGACCGCGCTCACTCAGGTGAACCGCCAAGCGATGCCTGAAAGTGCGTTGCCTGCGACTTGACGGGCACAGCCGAATTCAGAATCCAGCGGCGCCGCAGCGGATGCAAAATGACCTTTGCCGACAGGCCCGATAGCATCGAGAGAGCCGCGAAGAAGACGAAGACCGTGCCCCACCCGCCGCGCGCAGACAACAGCGAAGCCACAGGCACCAAAATGGCGGCCGTCCCTTTTGCGGTGTAGAGCGTGCCGGCGTTGCCCGCAGCGTATTTGGCGCCGAACGTGTCGGCGCAGGTCGCCGGAAAGTTCGAGAAGATATCGCCATAGCAGAGGAAAACGATTGCGGAAAACATCATGAACATATAGGGGTTGTGCCCGAAGTGCATCAGCCCCAGCAGCGCCACGCCTTCGCCTATGAAGGTGATGAACATGGTGTTTTCACGGCCGATCCGATCGGAGATGAAGCCGCACAGCGGGCGCGTGAAGCCGTTGCACAGATTGTTGATCGACAGCGTCATCGTCAGCAGCGGCAACGTGGCGCTCAGCACGCTCACAGGCATCGCCGCAAAACCATATGCCTTGGCGATCGGACCGATCTGCGCGGTGGCAATGATGCCGCCGGCGGCGACGCAGACGAACATCCCGTACATCACCCAAAAAAGCGGCGTGCGGACCATCTGCTTCGTGGTGTAGTCGGTCTTGGTTGCGACGATGCGCTTCACGCCGGCAGCATGAGCCGGCGGCTTCGGACGCACGAGCAAAGTCGCGAGCAGTAAGATAGAGACGCCCTGGAGCACGCCGAAGAAGACAAACGCGTGCTGGTACCCAGAACTCTGAATCATCTTCGAGATCGGGATCACCGTCAGCGCTGCCCCGGCACCGAACCCCGCAGCGGTCAGCCCGGCGGCCAGACCACGCTTATCCGGAAACCACTTGAGCGC
>DATGHJ010000038.1:0-2461 GCA_035308085.1 Trinickia sp.
CAGCGCGATCTCGCGCTCGCGTATTCCCCGGGCGTTGCCTACGCCTGCGAGGAAATCGTCGAGAACCCGCTGAATGCCGCGCGCTTCACGGCGCGCAGCAATCTCGTCGGCGTGGTGACGAACGGCACCGCGGTGCTCGGCCTCGGCAACATCGGGCCGCTCGCGTCGAAGCCGGTGATGGAAGGCAAGGCGGTGCTGTTCAAGAAGTTCGCCGGAATCGACGTGTTCGACATCGAGCTGAACGAGTCCGACCCGCACAAGCTCGTCGACGTGATCGCCGCGCTCGAACCGACCTTCGGCGGCATCAATCTCGAAGACATCAAGGCGCCGGACTGCTTCATCGTCGAGCGCGAGTGCCGCAAGCGCATGAAGATTCCGGTCTTCCACGACGACCAGCACGGCACGGCAATCGTGGTTGCGGCGGCGGTGACCAACGGCCTCAAGGTGGTCGGCAAGGACATCCGCGAAGTGAAGCTCGTCGCGTCCGGCGCGGGCGCGGCGGCGCTGGCGTGTCTCGACCTGCTCGTCGATCTCGGCCTGTCGCTCGAGAACATCCTCGTGACGGATTTGGCCGGCGTGGTCTACAAAGGCCGCACCGAGCTGATGGACCCGGACAAGGAACGTTTCGCGCGCGAAACCAGCGCGCGGACGCTGGCCGAAGCCATGCCGGGTGCGGACATTTTTCTCGGTCTGTCGGCGGGCGGCGTGCTCAAGCCGGAGATGGTCAAGGAGATGGGGGCCAAGCCGCTGATCCTTGCGCTCGCGAACCCGACGCCGGAAATCCTGCCGGAAGTCGCGCTCGAAGTGCGGCCGGACGCGGTGCTCGCGACCGGCCGCACCGACTATCCGAACCAGGTCAACAACGTTCTGTGCTTCCCGTTCATCTTCCGCGGCGCGCTCGATGCAGGGGCGTCCACGATCACGCGTGAAATGGAAATCGCCGCGGTCAACGCGATCGCCGAACTCGCGCGACAGGAGCAAAGCGACATCGTTGCCACTGCTTACGGGATCCAGGATCTGTCGTTCGGTGCCGAGTATCTGATTCCGAAGCCCTTCGATCCGCGCCTGATCGTCAAGATCGCGCCGGCCGTCGCCCAGGCGGCAATGGATTCGGGCGTCGCGACGCGCCCGATCGAAGACATGGAGGCGTACAAAGTCCACCTCCAGCAGTTCGTCTATCACAGCGGCACGACGATGAAGCCGATCTTCCAGCAGGCGCGCAGCGTCGCGCCGGAGAAGAAGCGCGTCGTGTTCGCGGAGGGCGAGGAAGAGCGTGTGCTGCGCGCGGTGCAGATCGCCGTCGACGAGAAGCTCGCGACGCCGATCCTGATCGGCCGTCCGGCGGTGATCGAGCACCGCATCGAGCGCTACGGCCTGCGTTTGACGCCGGGCGTCGACTTCACGGTCGTCAACACCGAGCACGACGAGCGCTACAAGGATTTCTGGCAGACCTACGCGAAGATGATGGCGCGCAAGGGCATTAGCGAGCGCCTTGCGCGTGTTGAAATGCGCCGCCGCTCGACGCTGATCGGCGCGATGCTCGTGGAGAAAGGCGAGGCCGACGGGATGATCTGCGGCACGGTCTCGACGCCGCACCGCCACCTGCACTTCATCAACCAGATCATCGGCAAGCGCGAGGGCTGCAAGGTGTTCGCGGCGATGAACGGACTCGTGCTGCCGGGCCGTCAGATTTTCCTCGCCGATACGCACGTGAACGTCGACCCGACACCAGAAGAACTCGCGGAAATCACGATCATGGCTGCTGAAGAAGTGCGCCGCTTCGGCATCGAGCCGAAGATCGCGCTGCTGTCGCATTCGAACTTCGGCACGAGCAATGCGCCCTGCGCGCAGAAGATGCGCGACACGCTGGCGCTCCTGAAAGAACGTGCGCCCGATCTGCAAATCGACGGCGAAATGCACGGCGACGTTGCGCTCGATGCGAATCTTCGCAAGGAAGTGCTGCCTGATTCGACGCTCGAAGGGGACGCGAACCTCTTGATCCTGCCGAACATCGACGCTGCGAACATTTCGTACAACCTGCTGAAGACGGCAGCCGGCAACAACATCGCGATCGGTCCGATCCTGCTTGGCGCAGCCAAGCCAGTGCATGTGCTGACCGAGTCAGCGACGGTTCGCCGCATCGTCAACATGACGGCGTTGCTCGTGGCCGACGTGAGCGCCGCGCGCTAAACGAAGCCGAGGATCGCTGCGGGCCTGAAGTAAGCGCTAAAGCGCCAGCTTCGGTCGACAAAAAAACGGCGTGCCCGCAATGGGCACGCCGTGGAGCAAGTAGGGGATTGCAGCTCCAATGGTGTAACACCAACGGCGCGCGTTTCGCAAAAAGCAAAAAGACGAGGAGGCAAATACTCGTCACAAGCGAACGCCGTCACGGCTATTTTATCCTGCGAAAGATAAAAAAAGCCTGATTTGCGGCTCGGCTGGGTGCGTCAAACGGTCGCAC
>DATGHJ010000039.1:0-2868 GCA_035308085.1 Trinickia sp.
CGCCGCGGCCACCACGACATCCGGCACGGGCGGCGGCTCGGGCGGCGGCAGCGGGAGCTGCCTCCGCGCCGGAACGGTGGTGCTCACGCGCGAGCGCGGCACCGTCGCCATCGAAACGTGTTGCGCCGGCGAGCAACTGCGCTGTCCCGCCAGCGTGGGCGGCGAAATGTGGACGCGCATCGAGCGCCTCGAAATCCGCCCAGCGGATACATTCATCCGGCTGCATTTCTCAAACGCGGAATCGCTCGACGTGACCCCGCACCACATCTTCACTCTCGCCGACGGCTCGCCCATGCGCGCCGAGCGCCTGTGCCTGGCGGACATTCTCGTCGGCCGCTTCGGCCGCCTCACGTTGAGCCGCATCGAAGCGATCGTCGTGGACGGCAAGAAGGTGACGGTGAGCTGTGAGCCGTCGCATGAATTCTTCGCCGGCCGCCACGCCGCCACCGTGCTCACGCACAATTACACTTTTACGTCGTAACTCGCCGCGCCCGGCCGGGAATCGGCTTCGTAGGGGCACAGCATGGATTCGGCCGCGCTCACCACAAGTGCTGCGCGCCTACCTATGCTTGCGATTCGCGCGCGGCGGCACATAGTGGAACCGGACCAGATAAATATTCTCGCCCCGGCCGTGCTTCGCCACCTTGAGCAGGTCGAGGACGCCAAGGAATCCCGACTCGCGCGCCAGCGCCGGAGTAATATCCGGGAAGCCAATCGGCTCGATCGAATCCACCTCGATCTCGCCTTCTTCCATGGGGTATCGCCCGCCCACGCGCACGTGCGGACGCATCCAGATGCGCACGCTGCAGGTGATCTCGCCGCGGCGCACTCCCTCGCGCAGCCGCTTGGTGAACATCATGGCGCGAGTTTACTCCCGCGCGCGGCCGGATGTCGCGGGCTCGTCGCCAAACCAAAGCGCTGTCATCCCGAGTGAGCCCGTAGTTCAGGGCGACGAGGGATCTGTTTTCTCTTCCATCGCTCGAACCAACAGCAGATTCCTCGTCGCGTGAACGGCGCGCTCCTCGGAATGACAATGTGCGGTAATGGACGCGACGGGCACAGCAATGCTGTGCCCCTACCATAACTCGCTATCGACCCTAAACGCTCGACAGACTCTCCATGACCGGCCACCGCTACTACGTCACAACGCTTGCTGCGTGGCAGCGCCACGCGTCGCGTTTCGCGAATTCGCACTGGCTTGCACTCGGCGAGCAATCGCCCAGCGCCGTGGGTGCTCCACCCTTCAACGTTAAGGGTGGGGATGTTGCGGAGCCCGCACCGCCGAACGACGCCACGCCGATTCTCGTCCTCGTTGAAGCCGACGAGGGCGCGCACCTCGCGCTCGAGGACGACGCCGCATTCGAGGCGCTGCCGCACGCGCTCGCGCAGAAGCCGATTTCGGACGCGGCGCAGGCCGCGCTCGCCGCGCACGGCGTCGCACCGGGCGCCACTACGTTCGATGCCGCCGAAGTCGCCGCGCGCGCCCATCCGCTCCTGCGCCCCCGCGTGTTTTGAATTCGCAGAGGCACAGCGCTTGTGGTGAGCGCAGCCGAATTCATGCTGTGCCCGCCACGCGACCTCGGCGCGGCGCTGTCAAACGAGGCGTCGTCATCCTGAACTCGGCGAAGTGTGCCGAGTGAAGGATCTCTCCGCATATTTCCGCAAACGAAGAGAGGTCCTTCGGTCGCGATGCTCCCTCAGGATGATGCATCGTCGCGCGACCCTGCTTCGTGCCCGCAAACAGGCGTTGTCATTCTGAGCGGACCCGACAAGGCGTCCGCGAAGAATCTCAGCCCTAACTCAGGCACTCACGTGAGCAAAACATGCTCATCCGCGCTTACACCGAATCCGATCTTGACGCGCTGCGCCGCATGCACGCGCGCCAGGGCTATGACTACGCGTTCCCCAATCTCGCCGATCCGATATTCGTCTCGAAGCTGGTCGTGGAAGACGGCGCCGGCCGCGCCGTGATGGCTTCGCTCGCGCGCCTGACGTGCGAGATCTACCTGCTCGCCGCGCCGGGGGAAGGGAATCCGCGCGAACGTTACGCGCGCCTCGTCGAATTGCATCGCGCTGGCGAACGCGATCTCCTCGCGCGCGGCCTCGACGATGCGCACGCCTGGCTCCCGCCGCCCATCGCGAAGCGTTTCGGGCGCCGCCTCGAAGCGCTCGGCTGGGTCCGCGACGACGCCTGGACGCCCTACTGCCGCCGCCTCCGCGATCCGTGATCGTCGCGGCGGCCGGTGGTTTCGTAGGGGCGCAGCCCGCCTGCCGGACGGGCAGGCATGCTGCGCCCGTCGAATGACCTTGGCGCGGAGCTACCAAGCCAAACGGTGTCATCCCGAGCGAGGCGTTTTTCAGCCGACGAGGGATCTGCTTTTTCTTCGTCGAGCGCAAAAACCAACAGCAGATTCCTCGTCGCCTGAAGAAAGCGGGCTCCTCGGAATGACAATCGTGCGGGAACGGCGCCAAGGAACAGGAGCGATCCTTCGCACGTTCTAAACGCTTCAACGGGCGCAGTCCGCCGCGGCGGACGCCCCTACAATCAACTTCACGGAGGCTACCATGTCACGCGGAGCACAACGCTCGACGCGCCAGCTCACCGATCAGCAGCTCGCGCAGCAGAACCAGCTCATCTCGCAAGCCAATCAGCAGGGCACGCAGGACCGCTCGCTGCTGATGCCTACCATCACCAGCCTGCTCAACTCGCAGGGCTACACGCCCGCGCAGCAATCGGCCATCACGCAGCAAAGCATGGGTGCGGCAAATACCGCCTTCGACGCGCTGCGCGAACGCGCCGCCAATCGCGCCGCGGCCACGAACGACACTGCCGCCGAGCCCGAGCTCACCGCGCAGCTAGGCCGCGAG
>DATGHJ010000040.1:0-10412 GCA_035308085.1 Trinickia sp.
GAAAGAACACGATGCCCGCCGGATCGCAGTGTGCGAAGCGGATGCGTACTGGGCGTTCGAACCCGGCTGCTTGGGGCGCATCGCGGCTCATTGCGACGTCTCCTGCAAGGACGCTTGGTACGCCTTCAGCAGATCGCGGCCGACGATCAATTGCTGCACCTCCGTTGCGCCTTCGTAAATGCGCAAGGCGCGGATCTCGCGATACAACTGCTCGACCGTCACGCCGCTTTGCACGCCCTTGCCGCCCCAGATCTGCACGGCCGCATCGATGACCTGTTGCGCGCCTTCGCTTGCGTGCCACTTCGCCATCGCGGCTTCGCGCGTCACGCTCTTGCCTTGATCGCGCAGCCAGGCGGCGCGGTAGACGAGGAGCGCGGCGCTGTCGATCGTGAGCGCCATCTGAGCGAGCTTCGCCTGTGTCAATTGAAAGTCCCCGAGCGTCTGGCCGAACATGCGGCGCGAGCAAGCGCGCGCAAGCGCCTCGTGCATCGCGCGCCGAGCGAAGCCGAGCGACGCCGCCGCAACCGACGTGCGGAAAATGTCGAGTGTGCGCATTGCGAGCTTGAAGCCTTCGGCGGGCGCGCCGAGCATTTGGCCGCGAGGCACGCGTGCACCTTCGAACTTCAGGCGTGCAAGCGGATGCGGCGCGATCACGTCGATGCGCTCGGCGATCGTGAGGCCGGGCGTATCGGCGTCGACGATGAACGCGGTGATGCCGCGCGCGCCGGGCGCTTCGCCGGTGCGCGCGAAGACGACGTAGAAATCGGCGATGCCGCCGTTCGAGATCCAGGTTTTTTCGCCGTCGAGCACGTAGGCGTCACCGTCGTCGCGCGCGGCGAGCGCCATCGCGGCCACGTCGGAGCCTGCTTCGGGTTCGGAGAGCGCGAATGCCGCAATCGCGGTGCCGCTCGCGACGCGCGGGAGATAGCGCTGCTTCTGTTCGTCGGTGCCCGCGAGCGAGATCGCACCCGAACCGAGCCCTTGCATGGCGAGCGCAAAGTCCGCGAGACCCGCATGCTTCGCGAGCGTCTCGCGCAGCAGGCAGACGGCGCGCGTATCGATCGCGTCGCCGTGGCCGCCGTACGCTTTGCCGCCCACGCCGTAGCGTAGCCACCCGGCCGCGCCGAGTTCGCGCACGAGATGGCGGCAGGTGTCGTCGACCGATGCCGCATCGTGCGGGACGTGCGACAGATGCTTGACGGCCCAAGCGTCCAGATCCGCAGCGAGCGCCCGATGATGGTCTTCGAAGAACGGCCAGTCGAGCGCGTTGGAGGAATGGTCGTACGTGCCCACGTCAGCACGGGCCGGGCTGCCCGAAGCGTGCTGAGCGCCCCCTTGGGGGGCGGCGAACGTAGTGCGCGTGGGGGTCATCTCAGTCTCCTTCGAACACGGGCCGCGTCTTCGCCGCAAATGCGCGATATGCGCGCTCGAAATCGCGCGTCGCCATGCAGATCGCCTGCGCCTGCGCTTCGGCCTCGATCGCTTCGTCGACGCCCATGTTCCATTCTTGATGCAGCATCTTCTTCGTGATGCCGTGTGCGAACGTCGGGCCGGCAGCAATGTCCGCGGCGAGCCTGGTTGCGTCCGCAACCAATTCGGACGGTTCGCACAAGCGGTTGTAGAACCCCCAGGCGTAGCCTTCTTCGCCGCTCGCCGAGCGTCCCGTGAACAGCAGCTCGGACGCACGTCCTTGGCCGATGATGCGCGGCAGGATCGCGCAAGCACCCATGTCGCAACCCGCAAGGCCGACGCGCGTGAAGAGGAACGCGAGCTTGCTGCGCGCGGTGCCGTAGCGCATGTCGGAAGCCATCGCGACGATCGCGCCGGCGCCTGCGCAGACTCCGTCGACGGCCGCGATGATCGGCTGCGGACAATGCCGCATTGCCTTGACGAGATCGCCCGTCATGCGCGTGAACATCAAGAGCTCCGGCATCGGCAAGCCGATCAGCGGGCCGATGATTTCATGCACGTCGCCGCCTGAGCAGAAGTTCTCGCCCGCGCCGTGAATCACGACGGTTTTGATATCGGTCGCGTAGGCGAGTTGGCGAAAGAGATCGCGCAGCTCCGCGTACGATTCGAACGTGAGCGGGTTCTTGCGTTCGGGGCGGTTCAGCGTGATCGTGGCGACGCGCTCGCGCACCGACCAGCCGAAGTGTCGCGCTTCATACTGCGCGAGCGTCGTGCGGTTGCCCGCCAAGAGGCCGTCTGCGGTGGATGCTGTCATAGGTGTCTCTCTCCAGGCTCCAAGCGGCTTCGTTGTGAACGCAACGAAGCGTGCCAATCAGCCCTTAAGGTTGTCGACCAGATGCTTCTTCAGCTTGCCGAGGCGCTGATGCATCTTCGATTTCTCGTCGAGACCGAGGCCGCCGAACAGTTCGACGACCCATTGCTCGTGCGCGACCGCCATCCGGTCGAACAGCTCGCGGCCCGCGGGCGTCAAGCGCACGCTGAACGCGCGGCGGTCGTTCGGATCGGCATCGCGCGCGACGAGCCCTTCCTTTTCCAATTGATCGGTAATGCCGGTCACGTTGCCGCCCGTCACCATCAGACGGCGCGAAATCTCGCTCATCTTCAGGCCCTCGGGATGGCGCTCGAGCTGGGCCATCAGATCGAAGCGCGGCAGCGTGGTATCGAATTCCGCACGCAGACGCCGGCGCAATTCGGCTTGCACGAGGTTGGTCGTGGTCAGCATGCGCAGCCAGAGGCGCAGGCCCATGTGACTATCGGCGCCGGTGCTCATCTCGAGATCGACGACATTGTCGGCCGGCTTCGGCGTGCCTTTGCGGGCGTCACTGAGCGGCGTGCCGGTTTTCTTCTTTGCGGTCGCGTTGGTGCGATGGGTCACGTGACTTCTCCGCCTGAGACAGATATCGATTGGCCAGTGATCGAACCGGATTCGGGCTGGCAAAGCCACAGCACCGCGTGCGCGACTTCACCGGGCGTGACGAAGCGCTGCTGCGGGTTGTTTTGCACGAGCGACGCGCGCGCTTCCGCCTCGCTTCGGCCAGTCTTTGCGATGATTTGATCGAGCGATTCACGCAGCAAATCGGTTTCGGTGTAGCCGGGGCAGACTGCGTTGACCGTTACGCCTTTGCTCGCCACTTCGAGTGCGAGCGAGCGCGTTAGGCCGATCACGCCGTGCTTCGCCGCGCAGTAGGCGGCGACGTACGGATAGCCGATCTGCCCCGCCGTGCTCGCGACGTTGACGATGCGGCCGGCACGCTGCTCGATCATTGCCGGAAGCACGGCTTGCGTACAAAGAAAGACGCCGGTGAGATTGACGTCGAGCATGCGCTGCCACAGCGCCATGTCGGTCTTCGCGAACGGTGCGGCTTTGGCTTGTCCGGCGTTGTTGACGAGCACGTCGACGACGCCGAACGTTTTGCTCGCCGCGGCGAAGGCATTCGCAACCGACGCCGCGTTCGCGACATCGACGCTGACGCTCGCGACCTCGCCGAACTCCGCAAGGCGCGTGCGTTGCGCATCGAGCCGTGCCGCATCGCGGCCCATCAGCGTGACGCGAACGCCGGTACGCAAGAGCGCTTCGGCCGTCGCCGCGCCGATGCCGCTGCCGCCGCCTGTGACGACGGCGTGTTTGTCCGCTAGCGTTCGCACGCTCATACCATTTCCTCCGCACGCTGCGCGCGTTCGAGCGGCGTCGCGCGCGCGTTTTGCTCGACCATGGCGCGTTCGCGTTCGAGATTGCGTTCGAGCTGCGATTTCGCCGCCGTGTATTGCTTCGGCCACGTCACGTCGAAATAGCCGATCTTGGCCGCTTCGGTGAGCGTCCATGCCGGGTTCGCGAGATGCGGCCGCGCGACCGCGCACAAGTCGGCGCGGCCCGCCGCGATGATGCTGTTGACGTGATCGGCTTCGGAGATCGCGCCGACCGCGATCGTCGCGATGCCTGCCTCGTTGCGGATGCGGTCCGAGAACGGCGTTTGGAACATCCGGCCGAACACGGGTTTTTCTTCCTTGCTGACCTGGCCTGATGACACGTCGATCATGTCCGCGCCCGCGGCCTTGAACGCGCGCGCGATCTCGACCGCGTCGTCGGGCGTCGTGCCGCCGTCGACCCAATCGTGCGCCGAAATACGCACCGAAATCGGCTTGTGCTGCGGCCAGACTTTGCGGATCGCCGCGAATACTTCGAGTGGATAGCGCAGACGATTCGCGAGCGAGCCGCCGTAATCGTCGGTGCGATGATTCGTGAGCGGCGAGAGGAAGCTCGACAGGAAGTAGCCATGTGCGCAGTGCAATTCGAGCCAGTCGAAGCCCGCTTCTTCGGCCATTTCCGTCGCGCGCACGAATTGCTGCGTGATTTCGCGCAGGTCCTCGCGGCTTGCCTCGCGCGACCATTGGCTGACGTCTTTCAGATATTGCTGCGGCGATGCGGATACGAGCGGCCAGTTGCCTTCGGGCAGCGGCAGATCGATGCCTTCCCAGCTCACGCGCGTCGATGCCTTTGCGCCCGCGTGGCCTAGCTGCATGCCGATCTTCGCGTCCGAATTCGCGTGCACGAAGTCGACGATCCGGCGCCAGGCGTGCAGATGCGCGGGCGCGTACATGCCCGGGCATCCGGGCGTGATGCGCGCTTCGGGCGACACGCAGGTCATCTCCGTCATCACGAGCGCGGCGCCGCCCATGGCGCGTGCGCCGAGGTGCATCAAGTGATAGTCGCCCGCGATGCCGTCGATGGCGGAGTATTGCGCCATCGGCGACACCACCACGCGGTTTTTCAGCGTCACGCCGCGCAGCGTGAACGGTGTGAACATCGGCGGAATCGAACGCGCGGCGCTGCGTGCGCCGGCGTCGTGCTTTGTACCGACCGCGCGCGACGCTAGCCAATTCTCGAACGACGACAGATAGTGCGCGTCGCGCGTGCGCAGGTTTTCGTGCGAGATGCGCTGCGAGCGCGTGAGCAGCGAATACGCGAATTGCTCGGGCTCGAACGATGCGTAGCGATCGACGTGCTCGAACCACTCTGTCGAATTGCGCGCGGCGTTCTGGATGCGCAGCACGTCGACGCTGCGCACTTCGGTGTAGTGATCGAGCGCGGCGTCGAGATGGCCCGGATGGGCGGCGATGCTGGTCGCGAGTTCGATCGCGTCTTCGAGCGCGAGCTTGGTGCCGGAACCGATCGAGAAATGCGCGGTGTGCGCGGCGTCGCCCATCAATACGACGGGCGTGGTACCGCCGCCGTCGCGCGGCTTGCGATGCACCCATTGCCGGTTGACGACGCGCGGAAAGCGGATCCACTGCGACGAGCCGCGCAGGTGCGCGGCGTTCGACATCAGCGGATGACCGTCGAGGTACTTCCCGAAGAGACGTTCGCAGAACGTGATGCTGTCTTCCTTGCTCATCGTTTCGAGGCCGGCGGCGCGCCACACGCGCTCGGGCGCCTCCACGATGAAGGTCGACGTTTGATCGTCGAAGCGGTACGCGTGCGCCTGAAACCAACCCCATTCGGTTTTTTCGAACGCGAACGTGAAAGCGTCGAACAGCTTGTTCGTGCCGAGCCACACGAAGCGGCAGTCGCGCAAGTCGATGTCGGGCCGATAGGTCGCTGCGTATTTCTGGCGGATGGCGCTGTTGGCGCCGTCGCAGGCGATGATCAGGTCGGCGTCGTAGGCGTCGTCATCCGTCACGCTGGTTTCGAAGACGAGCTTCACGCCGAGCTCTTCGCAACGCGCCTGCAGGATGTTCAGCAGACGCTTGCGGCCGATGCCGCAAAAACCGTGGCCGGAGGAGCGCACCTTGCTGCCGCGGAAGTTGATTTCAATGTCGTCCCAGTGGTTGAACGCGTCGAGGATCATGCCGGCGCTTTTCTCGTCGGCGGCGCGCAGGTTGCCGAGCGTCTGGTCGGAGAACACGACGCCCCAGCCGAACGTGTCGTACGGGCGGTTGCGCTCGATGACCGAAATGTCGTGTGCCGGATTCTGCAGCTTCATCAACAACCCGAAATACAGCCCGGCCGGACCGCCCCCGATGCAGACGATACGCATGCTCGCTCCTTGCGTGGTGTTGGGTTTAATTTAGTCGTAGATATTTTAGGTGTCAAGTAAATTGGCGTGGAGCAAGCTGGAAAGCGCGGCTGATGATCGGAAGAAATAAAGTCGGTCGGAGTGACCATTGTTGTGATATCTCACATAAAGAAGTTGTGAGATATTCTGTTAAATCATTGATTTAAAGAGAATTAACGACTTATCAGGAAGTCCGGGGAAAATCGAGCATAAATGTCGACTTCCCCCTCGGTGTTGAGTCGTAAGCGAGATGCTGCTAACCCTTCCCACGTCAGACGAGGGCGACAACCGGTCGAAGACTGGTCTCTTGGCACCAGTCTTCGAGCCGCCTCGGCCAGATCCGTCGCGAGCATGAAAGGCAGGACAATACCGAGATCGTAGCCGTCGGCTGTCAGATCAACTGGCCGCTCGGTGAGCGTGATATCCGGCGCGATGTTCGAATACTTGCGTTTGAAGGAGGCAACCAGTGGTGCAAGCCATGTCAGCGTGGCAGTCGTATGCGCGGCCAACCGAAGTACACCGGCCTGCACTCGGCCATGGTTAGCGGCGTTGGCTTCCAGGCAGTCGAGATCGTCGAGGATGCGGCAACACCCGTCATAAAAACGCTCGGCAACCTCTGTCAGCGAAAACTGGCGGGTGGAGCGATGGAACAGGCGCGAGCTTAGACGGTCCTCCAACGAAGCAATCGCGCGCGAGACCGCCGCCTGTGACAGACCCAGAATTTCCCCCGCGCGCCTGAAGTTTTTGACCCGATCGTGCGAAACAGACGCAAGCTTTCGATGTATTCCATTGGAACGTCCTGTGCGAGCCGGTAACGGCTCAGTGCGTCTGCTGGCTGCTGTTTCCAACCAGGCGCTCGAGTTCGAGCAGGGCGTCGCCGAGCGCGTCGATCGCGCCATTGGTGGTTG
Organism: Trinickia sp.; assembly: GCA_035308085.1. Taxonomy (GTDB): domain Bacteria; phylum Pseudomonadota; class Gammaproteobacteria; order Burkholderiales; family Burkholderiaceae; genus Trinickia_A. The sequence continues at coordinate 6,932 of DATGHJ010000040.1, forward strand.
TGGCTGTCGCGGCACTGCGCAATGCATGCTGCACGATGTCGTGCACGGCATGGGGTTTCGGTTGCACACCTGGAGGTCTGGATTGTTGCGCCATAGGAGATCCTGCGAAAAATTTAACTTGCGTCCCACGAACGGTCTGGCCGTCGCCGGGGGGCGGCGTCAGGCATTTGTGTCATTAAACTCATAACTGATAAATATGTCAACTAAAGCGTGAGGCCTACGCAACGCGCCAGACGGAACAAGCCTCATGGAGAGGTTCAGCGTAAATAATTGGAATTTCTCAGTATTGACAACATAAGCAAAAGTGATAATAATGTCATTAAGGTTGCGGGCCGGCCCGCCCGCACCGCGACATCCCAATGCGGGCGTCCCCGATTTATTCACCCTACGTTGCACTCGTGACTTTGCACCATCGCCACGCCTTGCTATGGGGCGCGGTCGTCTCGACGGCTGGCGTCCTGCTTTGGATCTTGCGCCCGGTTCTTACGCCGTTCCTGCTCGGCGGGCTCATTGCATATGCCCTTCAGCCGGGCGTGGAATGGCTGGTGCGCCATCGCACGCCGCGCGGTCTCGCCGCGCTCCTGATGATGCTTCTGTTCGTTGTGGTGGCCACGCTGCCCGTTCTGCTCGTGTTTGCCGTGATCCATCAGGAGGGGCCTCAACTGATCGTGCGGATTCCTGCTCTGGCAGCGGCCCTCAACACGTGGTTACAACCCAAACTGGCCTTGCTGGGCCTAAGCTATTCATTCGATTTGAGCCATGTCCCCGAGATGTTGACGACGGACCTCAAGGTGAGCGAACAGGCCATCGCAGTGGCTGCGTGGCAGTCACTGCGCACGAGCGGCAACATGATGGTTACTGTCGTGGGCAACATCGTGTTGGTGCCGCTCGTCCTGTTCTATCTGCTTTATGACAGGCATGAGGCATTTGCTCGCCTTGAAAGTTTCGTGCCGCGACCGTGGCTGGGCAAAACGCGAAGGTTTCTGAGAGACATAGACCAGATGCTGTCGCAATACCTGCGCGGCCAACTCCTCGTAATGGGGGCGCTCGCTACGTTTTATCCAATCGCTTTGACGATTGCGGGCGTCGAGATCGCGCTGCCCGTCGGTCTCTTTACCGGGCTCGCCGTGTTCATTCCGTACATCGGATTCGCGACCGGACTGGCACTCGCGCTTCTCGCCGCACTGCTGCAATTCGGCAACTGGTATGGCTTTGGCGCGGTGGTGGTTGTGTACGGCATCGGCCAGATTCTCGAAAGTTTCATTCTCACGCCGCGCCTCGTCGGCGAGCGGATTGGTCTGCACCCGCTCGCTGTGATTTTCGCCTTGCTCGCATTCGACCAGCTTTTCGGTTTCTTTGGAGTCCTGCTCGCGCTTCCAGCCAGCGCGATTCTGGCTGCCGGCCTGCGCGCACTCCGTGGCCGCTATCTGGCGAGCGCTCTTTACGGGGGGTAGCAGGGATTGGTCAGCGGGCGCCGCGATTTTGCCCTGCAAACCCTGGTTTCCGATCTGCCCGTGGGTAACGGCAGGTGTGCGATTCTTTCGGCCTCTGCGCGCTTGAGTCCAAGCACCTGCAGCACGACTGCTGCCACCCGTTCAGCGAAGTTCTGTTCGCCGACTCCTGACGCTTTTTGCCGCCGGACCGTTGGCGCAGCCGATACGGCAAAGTGCAATTCGGCGGCGATCGCCGCGAAGATGATGCCCGTGACCGACACGACGCACATCAGGTGATCGGGCACGACAAAGCGCTTTGCGGAAATACCTCTTTGGCTGTCGCGCAGCAATCGTTGGCCGAGCCCCCAGCCCAGCGCATGCACCGAAAATCCCTCGCGGATCAGAAGCCGTCCCCATACCGGTTCACGGCGTGCGCGCATCAGCGTGTGGCGCACTGAGACGGCGACTATTTCGGCCGGGTCGGACAGCTCGCGGGCGAGCTGATCGAGCGTATCGGCGAATTCCTCGAACACCCATTCGACCAGCGCGGCGAAGATGCCTTCCTTCGACCCGAAGTGGTTGTAGAACGAGCCGAAGCCGACGTCGGCGGCCTCGGTAATGTCATTGATGGCTACCGAGTCCATTCCTCTTTCCGCCATCAGCCTCAATGCGGCGTCGAGCAGGCGGGCGCGGGTTTCGCGCTTGCGGCGGGCGCCGCGCGGTTGGCGCCCTTCAACCGCTTGGGCCGGGCCGCGCAACGTCTGCGTGCGCTGCCGGTTTGCACGGGGTTTCGGGATATCGGGCATCTCGGCTCCAGGTCTTGGTATCGTCATATTTTAGAATTATGTGTCATGATTGACAATATAATCAGTTATGTGTGTAATGTCACCTTCGCTGGGGAATCGGCGGCTGCGTAGACGAAATGAGAAGCGACGGTATCCACCCGCGTGCGATGAAGAAGTATGAACAGTTGCAAGCGGTTCGTATCAGAAGGGGCGAGTAGGAATACTAAGTTAAAGGCATACGGGAATGTCCTTGGCGCATGGAGCAAAAGCATGCCGCCGGACACACCGTGTCTTCCTATGACTCGCCTATTTTTTATTGCTGGACCATCACCTGCCTTGTAAACATCGTGAAACTATCCGGTCTTAACGCGCGGACATTGGCGCGTCCCTTCCTTTCTTCCATCGCCCAGCCGCCATTCAGAGGGCGTCTGCTCGTTGCGGCTTGTGGGGCGATTCTGCTCTCGGCCTGCCACTGCGGTGAAGTCGCGCCGCCGGAACCCAAACCGGTTGTCGCGTTCGCCGTTCATGCCGACGCAAGCACGCCGACTGCCTCATTGCCGGCTCAAGTGGAGGCGCGCTACTCCACACCGCTGTCGTTCCGAGTGGGCGGCAAGGTAATCGAGCGAAAGGTTCATCTGGGCGACACCGTCAAGGCGGGCCAAATCGTGGCGCTGCTCGACCCTACCGATCTGCGCAACAACCTCGTTAACGCCCGCGCGCAGTTGGATGCTGCCGAACATCGTCTCGTGTACGCGAAGCAGCAGCTTGACCGCGATCAGGCTCAGATCCAGGCGCGTCTGATTGCACCGGCGCAGATGGAACAGACCGAAGACGCGTACGCCGCGGCGCTTGCGCAGCGTGACTCGGCCCTCGCGCAAATGGCGCTCGCCTCCGATCACCTGCGTTACGCCACGCTGACCGCGGATCATGACGGAGTCATCAAGTCGGAAGATGCGGATACCGGCCAGAACGTTCAGGCGGATCAGGCGGTTTATCACATCGACTGGACGGGCAGCGTGGACATCGTCTGCGACGCACCGGAGCAGGCGCTTGGCGCGTTGGCCGTCGGCAGCAAGGCGCGCGTGAGCCTGCCCGCGTTGCCCGGCAAAAGCTTCGAGGCGAGCGTGCGCGAGGTATCGCCCGCAGCCGACCCGCAAAGCCGCACGTGGCGCGTGAAGCTCACGCTAGCCGCGCCGGGCGCGGACGTGCGCGTCGGCATGACGGCCAATGTCGCGTTCGATGCCACCAGCGACGCGGCACAGG
>DATGHJ010000041.1:0-2755 GCA_035308085.1 Trinickia sp.
CGCTCGAAGCCGTGCGGGGCTGGCTGTCGTATTCATGGGCCGACGCGTATCGGGAGGCGTTCGGCGCCGACCCATCGACGACGCTGACGTTCTTGCCCTACCTGACCGGCGAGCGTTCGCCCTGGATGAACCCGGCGGCGCGCGGCGGCTGGCTCGGCATGGCGCTCAGCGATTCGCGCGCGACGATGATGCGTGCCGCTTTCGAAGGCGTCGCGTTCTCGCTGCGTGCCGGACTGGACGCGATCCGCGCGAACGGTGCGCCAGTGCGGTCGCTGCGTCTTGCGGGCGGCGGCTCGGTCGATGCGCGCTGGCGGCAGTTGCTCGCGAACGCGTTGGAGGTCGAGCTGTATGCGCTCGATTGCCCGAACGCCGCGGCGCGCGGCGCCGCCATGCTAGGGGGTCTCGCGAGCGGCCACTGGCATGCCGCCGATCTCGCGGCGCTCACGCCGGAGGCGACGCTGGTGGCGAGTCCGCAGCGCGACGCTGCGCTCGCCGCGCGCCACTTGCGTTTCATCGACTTGTATCAACGCACGGAAAGCTGGTTTTCGGTATCTGCCTAAGCTAATAAACTAACGCGCGACACACTAACGCGCGACGTCGGCAGTTGACGCGCAGCGGCGTTGCTGCCGAGCCGCCAGAGCCGACGATGACGCAAATTGGCAAGCATGCGGCCGACCGCCGAACGACAGCTGCGTGCTTTCGGGCGATCATCGACCGAAGCCGGACGGCACGCATGAACGGTGACGCGGTGAGTCGCCGCCGCATCGAGCGATCGAATTGGCCCTACGTCGATTCGACGCATGAACTCAAAGCACGAAGGAGCAATCACGATGAAGACAAAAGCAGCGATCGCATGGAAAGCGGGCGCGCCGCTCACGATCGAAGAGGTCGATCTCGAAGGGCCGCGCGCGGGCGAGGTGCTGATCGAAGTGAAAGCGACGGGCATCTGCCACACCGATTACTACACGCTCTCGGGCGCGGACCCGGAAGGGATCTTCCCGGCGATCCTCGGGCATGAGGGGGCGGGCGTGGTGGTCGATGTCGGGCCAGGCGTGGGCACTTTGAAGAAAGGCGATCATGTGATTCCGCTTTACACACCCGAATGCCGCGAGTGCAAGTTCTGCCTGTCGCGCAAGACGAACCTCTGCCAGAAGATTCGCGCGACACAAGGCAAGGGGCTGATGCCTGATGCGACCTCGCGCTTTTCTGTCGGCGGCAAGCCGATCTTTCACTACATGGGCACGTCCACCTTCTCGAACTACATCGTCGTGCCGGAGATCGCGGTCGCGAAGATCCGCGAAGACGCGCCGTTCGACAAGGTCTGCTACATCGGCTGCGGCGTGACGACGGGCGTCGGTGCGGTGGTCTATACGGCGAAGGTCGAGGCGGGCGCGAACGTGGTCGTGTTCGGTCTGGGCGGCATCGGCTTGAACGTGATTCAAGGCGCGAAGATGGTCGGCGCGGACAAGATCATCGGCGTCGACCTCAACCCGGGCCGCGTCGAGCTGGCGAAGAAATTCGGCATGACGCACTTCGTCAATCCGAAGGAAGTGGAGAACGTCGTCGACCATATCGTGCAGTTGACCGACGGCGGCGCCGATTACTCGTTCGAATGCATCGGCAACGTGAAGACGATGCGCCAGGCGCTCGAATGCTGTCACAAGGGCTGGGGGCAGTCGATCATCATCGGCGTGGCGGCGGCGGGCGAGGAGATCAGCACGCGGCCGTTCCAGCTCGTGACCGGCCGCGAGTGGAAGGGCTCGGCGTTCGGCGGCGCGCGCGGCCGCACCGACGTGCCGAAGATCGTCGACTGGTACATGGAAGGCAAGCTCAACATCGACGATCTGATCACGCACACGCTGCCGCTCGAGAGGATCAACGAGGGCTTCGAGTTGATGAAGAAGGGCGAATCGATTCGCTCGGTCGTGCTGTACTAAGCGGGAGGCTCGCGATGCTTGAACTCGTCGAAGAACACGCCTGCCACGGCGGCGTGCAGCGCATCTACCGGCACGACTCGCGCGTGATCGGGCTGCCGATGCGCTTCTCCGTGTATCTGCCGCCGCAGGCATCGCACGCTCGCGTGCCGGCGCTGTTCTATCTTGCGGGCCTCACCAGTACCGAAGAGACGTTCGCGATCAAGGCGGGCGCCCAGCGCTTCGCCTCGCAGCACGGCATCGCGCTGATCTCGCCCGACACGAGTCCGCGCGGCGCGGGCGTACCGGGCGAGAGCGCGTCGTGGGACTTCGGCGTCGGCGCGGGGTTCTATCTCGATGCGACGCAAGAGCCGTGGTCTAAGCACTATCGGATGTACTCGTACGTCGTAGATGAACTGGTCGAGACTGTCCGGGGGGCACTGCCGATCGCAAGTGACCGGCTCGGCGTTTTCGGCCATTCGATGGGCGGGCACGGTGCGCTCGTTATCGCGCTCTCGAACCCCGGGCTGTTCCGCTCGGTATCGGCGTTTGCGCCGATCGCGGCGCCAATGCGCTGCCCATGGGGCGAGAAAGCATTCTCGGGATACCTCGGCGCGGACCGGGAGATGTGGAAGCGCTATGACGCGAGCGAGCTCGTCGCGCGTGCCGGGCGTGCGGTGTTTCCACAAGGAATCCTGATTGACCAGGGGCTAGCCGATGGCTTCCTCGCCGAGCAGCTGAATCCCGAAGTTTTCGAAGCCGCATGCCGCACGGCAAACCAGCCGTTGACGCTGCGCCGCCATGCCGGCTACGACCACGGCTACTACTTTATTTCCACCTTC
>DATGHJ010000042.1:0-7912 GCA_035308085.1 Trinickia sp.
TTCTATCGAATCGCAGGTGAACCGGCGCGGACCTTGCTATGATCGCGGGATGCGTGACGTACCGCGCAACGCAACACCGATGGGCGCAGCGGCGGCCGCTTTCGAGGCCCGGCGGCACCGCCCAGCAATAGCTCGATGAGAGCTCAATAAGCGGCTCAATACCGGACGGCTACAACGATGGCAGCAGACATGGACGCCAAGCAGCGATTTTTTCCGCACACCCAGGACGAACTGAAAGAGATCGCGTCAGACATTCTTCGTCACGCGAAGTCGCTCGGCGCGACCGACGCCGCGACCGAAATCTCCGAAGGGGATGGCTTGTCGGTGTCGGTGCGGCGCGGCGAGGTCGAGACGATCGAGCACAACCGCGACAAGATGGTCGGCGTAACCGTCTTCATCGGTGCGAAGCGCGGCAACGCGAGCACCTCGGACTTTTCGCCGGAAGCGCTGCGCGACACGGTCGCGGCGGCGTACAACATCGCGCGCTTCACCGCCGAGGACAACTGCGCGGGCCTCGCCGAAACCGAGCTGCTGGAGACGGCGCCGCGCGATCTCGATTTGTATCATCCCTGGCATTTGTCGGCCGATGACGCGGTCGAACTGGCCCGCCGCGCCGAAGACGCCGCCTTCGCAACCGATCCGCAGATCCGCAACTCGGAAGGCGCGAGCGTTTCTGCGCAGCATTCGCAGTTCGTGCTCGCGACGACGCGCGGCTTCCTGCACGGCTATCCGTACTCGCGTCACTACGTGGCGTGCGCGCCGATCGCGGGCAGCGGGCGCAACATGCAGCGCGACGACTGGTATTCGTCCAAGCGCAGCGCAGCCGAACTCGCGGCGCCGGAGGCAGTGGGACGCTACGCGGCCGAGCGCGCGCTCGCGCGCATGGGCGCAAAGGGTCTCGATACGCGCAAAGTGCCGGTGCTCTTTGAAGCGCCGCTCGCCGCCGGCCTGCTCGGCGCGTTCGTGCAGGCGACGAGCGGCGGCGCGCTCTACCGCAAGACCTCGTTTCTCGTCGACAGCCTCGGCAAGCCGGTGTTCGCGCCGCACGTGCAGATTGTCGAAGACCCGCACGTGCCGCGCGCGATGGGCAGCGCGCCGTTCGACGAAGAAGGCGTGCGCACGAAAGAGCGCGCAGTGGTGAAGGACGGCGTGGTCGAAGGCTATTTCCTGTCGACCTACTCGGCGCGCAAGCTCGGCATGCAAACGACGGGCAACGCGGGCGGCTCGCACAACCTGTCGCTCTTGAGCTCGCAAACGCGCCCCGAAGACGATTTCGAAGCGATGCTCAAGAAGCTCGGCACGGGTCTGTTGCTGACCGAGCTGATGGGGCAGGGCGTCAACTACGTGACGGGCGATTATTCGCGCGGCGCGTCGGGATTCTGGGTCGAGAACGGCAAGATCCAGTATCCGGTCGAGGAGATCACGGTCGCGAGCACGCTGCAGGAGATGTTCCGGCATATTGTCGCGATCGGCGCCGACACGATCGTGCGCGGCACCAAGCAGACCGGTTCGGTGCTGATCGAGCGGATGACGGTAGCGGGGCAGTAAGCGCGCCGCACACCGAAAGCAAAAAGACGGTTCGCGACGAGCCGTCTTTTTTTGTCCCATGCAACGCTACGCGCGATTCTTACGCTGATAAACGACGAACGCGTAGTCGAAGTTATTAGGCGCATTGGCGTGATGCGCCTCGCGCGAGACTTCTTCCCACTCGTTCGGGTCGAACTCGGGAAACGTCGCGTCGCCGTCGTAGTCCGCCATGATCTCGGTGACAAACAGCTTGTCAGCCAAGGCCATGCCTTCGGCGTAGAGCTGGGCGCCACCGATCAGGAACGCCTCGGGCGCCTGGTCTTGCGCCGCGAGCGCGAGCGCCGCCGGCAAATCCGTGACCGTATCGCAACCGTTGAAGCGCCGCGACCCGTCGCGCGTCACGACGACGTTGCGCCGCCCCGGCAGCGGCCTGCCGATCGATTCGTGCGTCTTGCGTCCCATGATGATGGGCGCGCCCATCGTCGTGCGCTTGAAGTGCGCGAGGTCCTCGGGCAAATGCCAGGGCAGTTGGTTGTCGCGGCCGATCACGCCGTTGCTGGCGCGAGCGACGATCAGGCTCAGTGTCGTCATCGTGAGGAGAGGGAGCGGCAATCCTGCCGATTCTACCCGAGCCCAGGCGGGGGCCGGTCCCGCCTGGCGCCGGGGCAGGCAGGGCGGGCTGCCGCGCCCTCCCGCTTCACTTTGGCCCGTGGTCGTCTGGTCCGCCGCGCTCGCCATCGGCGTCGCTCGCGACGAACGGCTTGTCGTCCGACGCCGTCACTTCGCGCAGCCCATGCGCGCCCATCAGCCGGTACAGCGTGACGCGCGAGATGCCGAGATCCTGCGCCGCCTCGTTGAGCCGGTGCCGGTGCCGCAAGAGCGCCGCTTCGATCGCGCGCTTCTCGGCGGCCTCGCGCGCTTGCGCGAGCGTCAGCGCTTCTTGCGCGGTGAAGTGCTCGAGGTCGAGGTCCTCGGCCGAGATCAGCTTGCTCTCCGCCATCACGATCGCGCGCCGCACGCGGTTGATCAGCTCGCGCACGTTGCCGGGCCAGTTGTACTTGTGCATCGCCTCGATCGCCGACGGCGTGAAGCCGCGGATCTTGCGCGAGCTGTCCGTCTTGAACTTGTGCAGGATGTGATGCGCGAGGATTTCGATGTCCTTGCCGCGCGCGCGCAGCGGCGGCTCGTCGACGCGCAGCACGCACAGGCGGTGGAACAGGTCGGCGCGGAAGCGTCCCTCGCGCATTGCGACGTCGAGGTCGACGTGCGTCGCCGAGATCACGCGCACGTCCACGGGAGTCGATTCGCGGCCGCCGAGCCGCTCGATCTTGCCTTCTTGCAGGAAGCGCAACAGGCTCGCCTGGCTTTCGAGCGGCAGGTCGCCGATTTCGTCGAGAAAGAGCGTGCCGCCGTCGGCGGCTTCGACGCGGCCGATCTTGCGCTGGTTGGCGCCCGTGAACGCGCCGCGCTCGTAGCCGAACAACTCCGATTGCAGCAGGTGGTGCGGAATCGCGCCGCAATTGATCGGCACGAACGGGGCTTTGCGCCTCGGCGAGCGCTCGTGAATCGCGACCGCGGTCAGTTCCTTGCCGGTGCCCGATTCGCCGGAGATGAACACCGTCGCATCGGTATTGGCGACCTTGCGAATCGTGCGGAAGAGCTGCTGCATCACCTCGCAGGTGCCGACCATCTCGTCGTCGCCCGCGGCCGCCACGCCGGCGACGAAGTCGAGATCGCACAGCGTCACCATGCCCCATGCGTGGCCGACGAGATAGTCGATCGTTTGGCTCGCGGCCGGCAGCTTCACGTAGTCGAAGCAGTAGTGGCGGATGAGGCGGCGCACCTCGGCGTCTTCGAGCTGCTCGGGGCTCGCGAGCGCGATCCAGCCGACCTGCTGCTGGCGCAGGCTCGCTTCGAGGCAAGCGAGCTCACGGGCAGCAAAGCGCGTGATGTCGACGATCCCCGCATAGGGCGTGTCCGTGCGAATGAGGCGCACCGCGTCGGCGGCTGTGCGGGCCACCGACACATGCCAGCCGCGCGCCTTCATATGCTCGACGAGCGCCTCGTCGGGCACGCGCGCCACGTAGATCAGCGCCCGCTCGGTTTGCCCACTCGCGTGCGGGACTTCCTTGGGATGCGCGATCGACAGACGAGAGGCTGCTCCCGCCAATGGCGCTACCGATGTCAAATGTGGTGATTCACGCACGATGACCCCGTATTGGTCAGACATCAAAATGTGTAGGGGAACCGCACGCCGACCACGAAGTTCGGCGCGTCGGGCGTGAGGCCCACGGACACCGATCCTTCGATCGTCAGGTGCTTGTTCACCACGTGGTTCAAACCGAAATTCAATGCCGCCGCGACCGTCTCGCTGCCCGGCACCTTCTCCCATCCTTGGCCCGGCGCCTGCGTCTCGCTCTCGGGCTCCAACGCCATGGTGTACGAGATGCTCGCCGAGTCTTTGTCGGAGAAGGCGATCGCGACCCCGCCGCCCCACTGGATGATGTCGCCGAGCTTCACCTTCGCGGGCTCGACCTGACCCTCCACGGCCGAGATGTCGGAGAACGAGCGCGCGACGTTATACGTGTACGACAGGCTGCCGAACAGCACGACCGGATCGTAGGTCTTCAACACCGACACGCCGGCCGTGATGTTCCAGAACCCGGTGCCCGTCGGCAGCTTGGATGGCGCGACGAGGCTCGTGTTGTTCGGGTCGACCTGCTCGAGCTTGATGCCGAACGGCGAGCTGCCCGTCGGCGCCTTCACGCGCAAGCTGCCGACCACATCCGGAAGGCTGTTGGTCTCCTTCAGGAACTGATAGTAGATGCCGAAGTTGACATCTCCGATATCGCTCGAATTCGCGGATGCGTCAGACAATTGGCTCGCCGCGCCGCCCGCGCCGCCGACGATGAAATTGCTGTGACGGTAGATGTAGGGCACGTCCACGTCGATGCTCGTGCGGTCGGTGAGGCCGTAGCGCGTGTCGAGGTCGGCCATCACCTGGTGCGACTTCGTCTCGCCGAGATTGATGTTGCCGAGGAAGATCGCGTCGAGCGCGAGGAACCCGGACAACTGCAATTGGCGGCGGTCGTAGTAGGTGTCGCTGATGCCCCAGTCCATCGTGAGCTTGTGGTCGAAGAGCGGCGCGTGCTCGCGCTGCACGACCGCGTTCTCCGCCTCGGTGCGTTGCGGTTCCGCGGCCTTCTGCGTGGTGCCGATGGTGCTGCCGCCCGACGCGCTCTGGCCGCCTTCGGATGAGCTGCCTCCCGCTTGCGGCACGGGCGGGTTGGCCTGCACGCCGGTCGCGGTGCTCGTGCCGCCGGAAGGCCCCGGAGCGCCCGGCGTCGTCTGAGCGAGCTGCGGCAACGGCGGCAGCGGCACGGGCAAGTTATCCGTGCCGGGTGGTTGAGCCAGCGCGGCGTTCTCGTCGGCCGCGCCGCCCGAGAGACCCCGTCCTCGCTGCGACATTTCCAATTCGGTCACCTGCTTTTCGAGCGACTGGATCTGCCGCTGCTGCTCGTCGACGACTCGCATCAGCGTGTTGAGCCGATCGTCGATCGATTGACTGGCAAGCTCCTGTCCCTGTGCGCACTGCGAGAGTGCAAACAGCAGCACCGCTGCTGGTATCGCCGCAAGCGCGCTCGACGGCGCCCCCCTTGCTGACATTCTGGTCATTGTGTTTCCCCCGGTCCGTCGGCGGCGCGCCGTTTTGTCCCCTCCCGTGCACGCCGCCGCATTCAACTTCTTGTTGCCGTACTGTCCGGTCGTGCTTTTGGTCCTGCTGTCGGTCCTTCCTGCTGCCCGGTCCTTCGTTCGCTGCAAATGGCGGCTCGTGGCCCGCCGTGTACGTCATCGCCCCGGCATGCCGCCGCGGTTTTGCATGGCTTGCATCACGCCGAGCTGGCGCAGCAAGTTGCCGGACAACTGTTGAGTCTGCAGATGCAGTTGCAGTTGATTGGCGACGGCTTGGTTGTTGCCCGCGACCTGGAGCAGTTGCGCGATCGCCCCGGCTTGTTGGGTGTTGTTCGGGGCGATGCTCTGGGTGGCGAGACCGGCCGGCGTCCGCAGCGCAACCGTCACGCCGCCGTTGCCGAACGCGATGCCGGCCTTGATGCTGCCCGATGCGTTGCTCGCGCTTGCGGTTGGCGAGTTCGTACTGCCCGGGATCGACGGAATCGATGCATTACCGAAATCGATGGTCGCCGAGTTCGAGCCGACGTTGCCGTTGCCTGCCACTTGAGTCACCTGCGAAACGCCGTTGACCGAGATGTTCTGGCCGCCGGTCGCGATCGCATTCGAATTGGCGCCGTCCGATCCGTCTTTCTTCTTGTCGAAGACTCGCGCCGACGTGCTCACTTGCGCCGACATCTTCCCGTTGCCGTTCGTGGTGACGGCAAGCGAGCCTTGCGCGACAGCCGCCGCGCCGTTTGGCAATTGCCATTGAGAAAGCAGGTTCAGGACGAACCCGGAAATCATCGAGCCGCCGGCATATTTGCCGGTCTGGTCTGCGAGCACGTCGTCGCCGACCGCTTGCCATTTGACGGCATGCGTTGCGGCTGCGCCCGTCGAAAGAAAGCCTGGCGTCGCGGGTGTGACGACCGCGGCGGTGTTCTCCGATGCCATCACACCGCTTGCGACGCCGCACGCTGTCAGGCAAAGCGCGAGGCTGAGAGGCGAAAGTGGGAGCTTCATGGTCATTCAGAACCAGTCTGCCTTGGACAATCCGTAATCGACAAAAGGAGTCGCGGCCGTGCCGGCGTCAAGTGCGCGCTCGCGCAGCTTCAAGGCCAGCGACTCGTTGCCCTGCAACAGCGGGGAATCCTCCCTGAACGGTTTGCCGAGGACCGCGAACACGAGCCCGTTCCAGCTCTTCACGAAGTCCTCTTCCATGACGATGCGGTTGCCGAGGGCGGGGTCCGCGATGAAGATGCGGCCTTGCTCGGCGTGCTTGACGATCACGAAGTGTTCGTAGCCGTCGATGTTCATCAGCACCATGACGGGAATCTGCAAGTGATACAGCGCGTCGGAGTTGACCCGGAAGCCGCGCCCGCGCAGCCCGATCGTCTCGACGAACTTCTTCATGTCGAGCATCGAGAAACCGTTCTTCACGACGACCTCGGGTTTCGAAAACGCCATCATGCGGCGAATCAGTTCGGTCTCCGGAATATCGATTCCATAGCCGAACTTGAGCAGCGTCGCAAGCGCAGCCGCACCGCAGCTAAAGTCGAACTGCTGGCTGACGATATGGCTGTAACGAATCTCCCGCATCGAGCGCACGGTTTTGGTAAAGGGCACGCCTGCAAGATTAGTCGTATCGATGGTGGACTGTGCGTGGCTTGCCGCACACACTGTGCCGCAAGCGATCGTCACGGTGAGCCGCCATGCCGAGAACCGGTCAAACCCGGGCATGTTGGGTCTCCTTATGTGCGCCGGCCCTCATACGAAGGCCGGCGCGAACTCCCGACTGCTGACTTCGGTACTGGCCGCGCGACTTAGTGGCCGATGCTCGATGCGGCGATGGCGAGTCCGTTGTGCTGGACGTTGCCGACGCCACCGGCGATGTTCACGCCGATGTTGCCTTGCGAGCCTTGCAGCGAGTTGGCGCCGAGCATCGCCGTGCCGTTCATCGAGCCATGGAAGCTCATGTTGGCGCTCTGGTCGTTGTCGTCGGTGGCGACCATTGCGACTGCCGAAGCGCTACCCGGGCTCACGAGCGAGGTCGATGCGGCGAGGCTGTTGTTCTGCGCGTTGCCTACGCCCGAAGCCACGTTCACGCCCACGTTGCCCGACACTTGACCAAGCGACTGGTCGCCGATCGATGCGTTGAACGTGTAGTTTTTCACGTGGGCTTCGCCACCGCTGCTCTGGTTGTTGAAGATCTGAGCGTTGCCGAACACATTGCCCACATCGACTGAAGCGAGCGACACGTCGTTGCTTTGCGCGTTGTCGATGCCTTCGGTGATGTTGATGCCGACGTTGCCCGAGATGCCGCTGCCTGCGTTCGAGCCGGTGGTTGCCGTCATCACCGTCGGCGCTTGCGTGTCGATGTGCTGCGTGATCGAGCCGGACACCGAGACGTCGCTCACGTCGAGGTTCGCATTGATGCCCCAGATGGCGCCGGAGCTTGCGCTGGTGTGCGAAGCGTGGGCTTGGTAGCCGGCGGATTGCTCGGCGAACGCTTGGCCGCCGGAGCCTTCGTTAGCCGAGAAGCCCCACTTGGCGCCTTGACCCGAGCCTTCGTTAGCCGAGTAGCCCCACTTGGCGCCTTGGCCCGAGCCTTCCGAGGCGCCGAAGCCGCCATGAATGCCCGACGATTCACTGGAGCTCGATTCCTTGTAGCCGCCCGAGAAGCCGCCTTGGGCGTTGAAGTTGGAGGAACCGCCAT
>DATGHJ010000043.1:0-6434 GCA_035308085.1 Trinickia sp.
GGATGTCGCTCATGATGGCTCCCGTCCTCCAATCCCCCAAGGGGACTTCCTGCGGGGCGGGGGACTTCCTTCGGGCGCCGGTTCCGCCCCAAGGGAGGGATCCGTCCCCTCGGGGGGAGCTTTGCATGGGTCCGGAGTAACCGCTGAAGGGCTAACGCCGGTCGACGCTTTGCATGGGACCGGAGTAGGCGCTAAAGCGCCAACTCCGGTCGACAGCGAACGATGGTGAGCGCGCGGGGCGTCGCTCCCGCTCCTCAAATGCTGGATCAGCGGATCGAACACGAGGTGTGCGAGTGTTGGAAACGGCTCGTCGAGCGACAGGTCCGCGCCGCGCCACGCGATGCGTAGCGCCGGGTCGTCCGATTCGCCGCGCACGCGGTCGTTGACCCACGCGGTGAGCGCGGCGGAATCGCCATCGCTGACCTTGGCCCAGGCGCTTTTCGGGAAAAAGCGCAACGGCAGCGAGCGGCCCGCGATGAAGAGCGCGGCGAGCGGCGCGAGCTGGTCGAGCGGAGCCGCGACCGGGGTCAGCTCGAAGCTCTCTTTGCCGCCGTGCCAGACGGTGCGGCGCGGCCCGTCCGGACGCACCGCGCAATAGACCAGGTGGGCGAGCCACGCCGACAGATAGTCGCGCGCGGTCGCGCTTGCATAGCGAAAGATCACTTGTCCGGTTTCGGTGAGAAGGTTCAGCGTGCCGTGCATGGCGAGCGGCACGCGGGTCGCTTCGATGCCTTCGCGAAGTGTCGCGTCGTGAACGCCGAAAAGTTCGACGCCGCCCGTATCGGGCCAGCGCGGTGCGAGCTCGAGCACGAACGGCAGACGCTCGATGCCTGACGCGAGTTCGCTGCGCACGGTATCGGCGAGCCTTCGCAGCGCGCTCAGCTCGCGGTTGCGCCAGACCGCGCCGGTCGCGCCGCCCGGCAGCTCCGGGCTTGCAACGGCTACGCGCTGCACGCGCGCCGCCACGGCGTCGCCATCGGCTTCGAGCAGCGCCGGCAGCAAGCGCGCGGCGAGCGCGTCGCGCCCCGCATAGTCGAGATCGAACGGCTCCGTATCGATCAACTCGCCCTGCGCATCGGCGAGCACGATGCCTAGCCTGTCGCGCAGAAGCGCGCGCGCCGGATGCCGCCAGAAGCGCTCGAACTCGTCGAATGCAATCGATTCGGCAGCTTCGAGCGGCAGCGGATCGGCAAAGAACGGTTGAGCGGGAACACGCTCGCCGCTCGCGATGCGTTCAGCCAGCACGGCGCGCTCGGCGTCGTACGTGAAGAGCCCGCTTTTGCCCTCGACGCTTTTGCCTTCGAAATACTCGGCCGCGAACGGCTGCAGCCGATGCTCGACGATGAACGCCTGCCGCGCCACGTCGACTTGTGCGGGCGCCGCATCCGGCCCCGCCGAGACTTGCGCGAGATGGTCGAGCAATTCGTCGACGAGCGCGGCGGGCGGCAACGCCGCATTGTCGCGAATGCTGCGCCCCGTGTAGGCGATGAACAGCCGGTCGCGCGCGGCGAGCAGCAAGTCGAGAAACAGATTGCGCTCGTCGTCGCGCCGTTGCCGGTCGCCGAGCTTGCCGAACGCCGCCATCAGATCGAATTCGTCGGCGCGCGCGAGGCTCGGCAGCACGCCGTCGTCCATCCCGATCAGGCACACGACGCGGTACGGCAAGCCGCGCAGGCTCGTGAGCGACGAGAACGTGACACCGCCCCACGGCACGCCGCCGCGTGCCGGGTCGTCGAGCGCCTCGGTAAGCGCCGCGCGCACGACGGCCGCGGGCAGCGCGACCTCCTGTGCACCCTCGCGCATCACCTCGACGAGCGCGTTGATCGCGTCGCGCACGTCGGCGAGCGAATCGGCAAACGCGATGCCGGGATCGAAGGACCGCGCGAGCGCGTCGAGCAGTAGTTCGCCCCACGCTTGCGGCGTCAGGGCTTGCGACGTGCGGCGCGCAAAACCGTCGAGATCGTCGACGAAGCGCGCGAGCCGCCCGAGCAGTTCGCCCTCGGAGCCGCTCGCGCCATCGACCGGCAGCCACGCATCGACCGGCTCGCCGCCTTCGGGCATCGCGTAGCCGAGAAAGAGCCGCGTGAGCGCATCGGAGAATGTATGGCGCGCGACGGGCACCGCGTCGTCCGCCGGCACCGTTGGGGCCAGGCCGCGCCGCGCGCCCGCCGCGGCGAGCCATTCCTGCGCGGTTTCGAGCGCGGCGGCATCGATGCCGTAGCGCGCCGCCACCGCATCGACGCGCAGCCATTCGACGAGCTCCGGCGCACCGACGCCGCGCTCGGCAAGCGCGAGCCAGTCGAGCAATACGCGCGCGACCGGATTCGCCTGCGAAGGCGGCAAGCCGGTGATGCGATAGGGGATCCGAGCGTCGGCCATCCGACGCCCATCGCTCGCGGCACCGCCCGCCGTCGTACCGAATACCGCGTCGATCAACGGCGCGGCCGCCGCGAGATCGGGGCACCCGACGAGCACGTCGGATGGCGCGAGATCGTCGAACTCGTTGAACCAGGCGAGCAAGCGGTCATGCAGCACTTCGAGCTGGCGCGACAGGCTGTGGCAGACATGAACCTCTATCCCGCGCTCGCCCGGCATTTTGCGATCGGCCGCTTCCGCGCCGGTTTCCGGCTCCAGATCCAGAATCGCGTTCTGCACTTTCGCGAGCCACGTCGACGCGGGGTTTTCGGCGTAGCGCGTGGCCTCGGCCGACGCCGCGCTCTCGGTCAGTTCATGCAGCATGTGCAACTGCGCCTGGGTCTGCCGCCCCCACTCCGCAAGCAACGGGTGACCGACTTCCTGATAGTCGAGCTGGCCAGCCGCATCGAGCGCTTCGATACGCCCTTCGCTCACGATATCGAACCAGAACTGGCGGCACGGGTTCATTGCGTAAAGACGCACGTCGATCCAGCGCGACAGCTCGCGCAACAGCGCGATATGGAGCGGCGGCATCGTGGGCAGGGCGAAGACGCTGACCGACTCCGGCCAGCGCGCGTGCATCACGGCGTCAAGGTCGAGCGAACGTGCCTGAGCGAGAAAGCGATACGCGGGCGGCGTGGCCGCCGCAAGCGAGCGTGCGTCCGCGCCGCCACCCAGCTCGGCAAGCAGCGCGCGCCACAACGCTGCCTGCCAGCGCTCGTCCTCGCGTGTGGCGGCGCTGGCGCCGCGCAGGTTCGGCCCGCGGCTCTCGGCGCCGTTCAACGCATCGCCGGTTCCCGCGAAGATCGACCCGCCCTGCTGCCAATGCGCGAGCCACTCGGGCCGGTAGGTCAGATAGTGATCGAGCACGGTCGCGACGCGGCGCGCGAGCTCGTAGCGCATCGGCGCGTCGGCGGCCGCGAGATAGGCCGCAAGACGCGGCGACGCATTCCATTGCCCGTCGGCATGGTCCGCGCCGAACAGGCGATAGCAGCGCCAGACGAGCCGGTCGGGTGCAAGCGGCGAATGCGCGGGCACCGGAATCACGCCGCCGATCTGCGCCCACAGCCATTGGGCCAGATAGCTGAAGTTCACATTCGAGCACACGCCCTGGCGCGTGGCGATATCGAGCTCGAGCCGCCGCCGCACCGCCGCGCTCGGCACGATGATTTGCTGGGCGATCCATGGATCGGACGGCGCCGCCGACAAGTCGTCGAGCAGCGCGTCAACCAGAGTTTCGTAACGATTCGAGTAGAAAAGCTGGAGCATGGGTCTTTGCCAAAGCGTGCGGCGCGTGAAGAACAGCGTGCAAGACATCTTCGCGGGAGCCGCGCACGCCGAACGAAAGCGCCAGCATAGCAAAGGGTGCAAGCCCGAAAAACTAGGCCGTCCGGCCGAGTCTTTGCGACGGCAAAATACGTTAGACTCGACGCCAGTCTGGGATGTGGCCCCGATGGCCGGCCCGTCCGCTTTACCGCCCCCGTTGTCTGCCAGCCCAATCGATGCGCTATTCGGTCGAAATCAAGAAATTCCTCTATAGCCAGTACTTCTTCGGCGGTCTGCGCATCGCCATTGGCGTCTCGCTGCCGGCCGTCCTGTGCCTGATCGTCTTCAAGAATCAGGACCTCGGCTTCACGATCGCCACCGGCGCGCTCGGCGCGTGCGTCGTCGACATGCCCGGCCCGCTCAAGTACAAGCACAACGAAATGCTCGCGTGCAGCGTGATCGGCTTTCTGTCCGCGCTCGCCACCGGCCTCGCCACGTTCAACGTGCTTGCGCTGTGGGCCGCCGTCGTGCCGTTGACGTTCGTGCTTTCGCTGATCGTCGTGTACGGCAACCGCTGGCCGCAGATCAGCTTCGCCACGCTGTTCATGATGGTCGTGACGCTCGAAGACAAGTTCACGCCGATGCAGGCGCTCGTCAACGCGGGGTGGATTCTCGCGGGCGGCCTCTGGTACACGTACTGGGCCACGCTCGTATCGACCTGGCAGGCCTACCGGATCGAAAAGCAGGCGCTCGCCGAGGGCCTCTTTGCCTGCGCGAACTACCTGCTCGCGCGCGCCGATTTCTACGACCTCGAATCCGATCTCGACGACTGCTACCGCAACCTCGTCGCCAAGCAGATCGCCGTGGTCGAAATGCAGGACGCCGCGCGCGACATCGTGCTGCGCAACCTGCCGAAGTTGAGGAGCGGCAAGCTCGACCCGCGCCGCACGATGCTCTTCAATCTGTTCATCAATTCGGTCGACCTGCACGACCTCTTCGTCGGCGCGCACCCCGACTACCCGCTCGTGCGCAAGACCTTCGGCAACGCGGACCTGATGATTTTCTATCGCGATCTGATCCGCAAAGCGGCGCGCGACCTCGAAGAGATCGGGCTCGCGGTGCTGCAAAACCGGCCGCCGCATTCGCACGTCAGCATGAAAGCCGAGTTGCGCGCGATCGAATACGAGCTCGAGCTGATGCGCAAGCACGATTTGCCGAAGAAGAATCCGGAAGCCTATGCGGCGGTGTCGGCTACGTTCCGGCGCATCTGGAGCGCCACGCGCCTGATCGACAAGATCAAGAAGAGCCTCACGAGCGAAGAGCCGCCGACGCACACCGAGATGCGTATCGACCAGACACTCTCGCGCTTCATCTCGAGCCGCCGCGTGCCGTTCAGGCAGATCTTCTCGAATCTCACGATGGCCTCGCCGAGTTTCCGGCACGCGCTGCGGGTGACGATCGCGGTGGCCGTCGGCTTCTGGCTCGGGCGCCTCCTGCCGCTTACGAACGCGTACTGGATCGTGATGACGAGCGTCATCATCTTGAAGCCCGGCTACTCGCTCACCAAGCAGCGCAACACGCAGCGTATCGTCGGCACGGCGATCGGCTGTGCGGCGAGTATCGCGCTGATGCTGCTCGTCAAGGACCCGTGGATTCTGCTCGTCATCATGTTCGCGTCGATGGTGATGAGCTACAGCCTCCTGCTCTTCAACTATGCGGCGAGCGTGGTGTTCACGTCGTCGTATGTCCTCTTGCTGTTCCATCTGCTCGCGCCGGGCAGCATGCGCATCATCGGCGAACGCGCGATCGATACCTTCGTCGGCTGCATGATCGCGATCGCCGCAAGCCGCCTGTTTCCGTATTGGGAATACCGGTTGATGGGCAAGCTCGTCAAGGACATGGTCTCGGCCACGCGCCAGTATCTCGAGGCGAGCTGGTGGACGGGCGCCAAGCCGGTCGCCGCCGCCATGCCCGCGGAAGCGGTTGCAACGGGTGCCGCCGCCGGACCGGGCGCCCGCTCTCATTCCGTCGAGGCTGCGGCAAGTGCTCGCGCACTGCCGGCGGGCGGTGCGCTCGCAATCGTGGCCGCTGCGAGCACGTCGCCAGCGGCCGCGGGATCGCCCGGCGCGGGATCGCCCGCCGCGGGATCGCCCGCCGCGGGATCGCCCGCCGCATCGAAGTCCACGCCGACCAACGCCGCGCATGATCGCGATTTTCGCTACCGCCTCGCGCGCAAGCACATGCACGTCGCCTTCGCCAATCTCGGGCAGGCGTTTCAGCGCATGATGCTCGAACCGAAAGCGCACCAGCACTTCGTCGCCGAAATCAACGACCTGCTCGTGCAAAGCCATGTGCTCGCCTCGCAGATCACGGCGGCGGCCCCGCTCCTGCGCAACACCGTGCAGCACAAAGACGGCGGATTTCAGGCGCTGCAGCGGGCGTTGTCGGCCGTTCGCGAGAATCTGTCGCAGGCGCTAGCCGGCGAGCCGCCCGCCGATCAGACGGAAATCACGAAGCAGCTCACGCGCGAACTGGACTTGATGGCCGTGGAAGCCGAAAAGTCCGACGCGTTCTCGCCGGAACTCACGCAGGAAGTGAAGCTGCTCGCGCACCAGTGCAAGCAGATGCTGGCGGCGTCGTTCCTGATCCGCAAGGATGCGGGCGTGATCCGGATGCCGCAGGAGTGAATGAGGCACTCGGCAATGTCGAGCGCCCGTAAGGCATGCGTGCGCTACTGCGACGCCCCGCTCGCG
>DATGHJ010000044.1:0-2845 GCA_035308085.1 Trinickia sp.
AACTCCGTCCATAACGCGCCGGCCGGATACTGGGGCATCGCGATGGGCTCGATGGCGCCGTCGAACGTGCTGTGCGCGTACGACGGCAGCTTCGCCGCGGGGCTGCTCGAAAGCGTCACGCAGGTGGCGATCGATGCGAAGCCGACGCTCTTGATCGCGTTCGATGCGGACTACCCGGCGCCGATTCGGGACGTGCGTCCTGTCGAGGATTCGTTCGCGGTAGCGCTCGTGTTGGCGCCGCAAGAGAGCGAGCGAGCACTGGCGCGCATCGACGTTCGACTCGCCGACGAACCCGCGGCCACGCTCGCATCGTCTGAATTCGAGGCACTGCGACTCAACAACCCCGCCGCACGCGCGCTGCCGTTGATCGAAGCGCTTGCCTTGCGGCGCTCGACGAGTGTCGTCTTGGACTATTTGGACGATCTGCGGCTCGCAGTCGGCATCACGATGTGCGGTTCTTGTCGAGACGTCGCGTCATGAGCTCGACGACTCCCCGCTCGCCAAGGTTCGACCGCACCTGGATCGCCGCGCACATCCCGCACAGCGGGGCGATGTGCCTGCTCGATGTAGTCGAGACATGGAGCGACGAAGCGATTCGCTGCGTGGCGACGAGTCATCTCGATCTGGACAATCCGCTGAGATCGAATGGGCGTCTTGCTGCGGTCTGCGGCATCGAATACGCGGCGCAAGCCATGGCCGTGCACGGCGCGGTGCTCGCCGCTCAGACGCAACGTCCGCGCGCCGGTTTTCTGGCGAGCGTGCGCAACGTCGAAATGCAGGCGGAACGACTCGATACGCTCGACGGTCCATTGATTGTCGAAGCCGAACGCATTAGCGGCGACGCCAATAACGTGCTCTACAGCTTTACTTTGCGCTGCGGTGACCGGCCTGTGATGACGGGACGCGCCGCGGTTATTCTCGATGCTTCCGGTTCCGGTTCGGGTTCGATTGGGGAGGCCGCGAAGCCGGACGCGAACAGGTGATCGCTACCGTTGTTGTCTTTGTGATTTCTTAAGGAAACTGGTTGATGAAAACTCGAAAACTGCTGTTGGCCGCGCTGGTGCTCGGCGTGTTTCAGTCAGCGGCTTATGCGGATGTGCATGAAGCCGCTCACGAATTCAAGGAAGACGTGAAGGAAGCCGGCACTAAGGTCGGCCACGGTGCGCGTGATGCGGCACATGCGACTGCCAGCGGGGCAAAGAAAGCGGGGCACTGGGTGGCGAATACCACCGAGCATGGATATCACGCGACAAAAAACGCGATTCATAACGCGACGCATAAGAGCACGACGAGTGAGAAGGCGGAGCCGGAAGAAGAAAAGCGATAACGGCCTGCCGCTCTCATAGCCTGGGCGTCAAGAATGTCCAGGTTATCCTCGCGTTTCGGCAAGACTGGCGGTAGTTGAAGAACCGAATGGACTGCACGGTGATCCCAGGCCGGGCGTCGTTTAATCGGATTACACCTTGATATCACGCTGATATCGTGTTGCAAGCATTCGCTAATCTGGCAGGGATTTCCAAGCCTGACGAGGATAGGAGGTCCGCTGGCGGAGAGAGGGGGATTCGAACCCCCGATAGGCGATTAACCTATACACGCTTTCCAGGCGTGCGACTTAAACCACTCATCCATCTCTCCGGCGGGACGCGCATTATAGCAAACTTCGGGCCCTGCGCCATCCACTTGTGGCCCCTGCCCTGTCACGGGTGGCGAATGTAGTCGACGAGCGCCGTCGTATAGGCATCCGGCTTGCGATCCAGGAGGCTCACGACGATCGTCACGGCAAACCCCGCCGGCACGCCGAACACGCCCGAGCTGATCGGTTCGATCCCGAACCAGCGTTGCCCGGCGAAGCCTGTCAACTGCGCGAAATACGGGTACGTCGACACGATGTAATAGACACACACCGCGAGCCCCGCCACCATGCCCGCCACCGCGCCGAGCTTCGTCGTACGCTTCCAGAACACGCCGAGCACCAACACTGGAAACAAACTCGAAGCCGCCAGCGAAAACGCCGCCCCCACGAGAAACAGAATATTCCCCGTATTCAGCGACGCCACATACGAAGCGAACAACGCCACGCCCAGCAGCAGGATCTTCGATATCGTGACACGCCGCTGGCTCGACGCCGACGGATCGACCATGTGGTAGTACACGTCGTGAGACAGCGCGTTAGCGATCGTCAGCAGCAAGCCATCGGCCGTGGAAAGCGCGGCGGCCAGCGCCCCCGCCGCGATCAAACCGGACATCACGTACGGCAGCCCGGCGATCTCCGGCGCGGCGAGCACCACCATGTCGGGCTGCATCCGGATCTCGGACCAGCGGATGATGCCGTCGCGATTCGTATCGGCGATGCCGATCAGCGACGGCTCGACGCGGTGCCACTGTGTCACCCATTGCGGCCAGTCGGCAAACGAATGGCCGACGAGGTTCGTCAAGATCTCGTACTTGATCAACACCGCCAGCACCGGCACGGTCACATAGAACAGCGCGACGAAAAACAGCGTCCAGCCGACGGAGCGCCGCGCGGCGCTCACCGACGTCGTCGTGTTATAGCGCGTCAGGATATGCGGCAGGCTCGCGGTGCCGAGCGACAGGCACAGCAAGAGCGAGAGGAAATTGCGTTCGTGGATGCGCCGCTCGTTCTCGTTCGCGGCAGGAAACGCCTCGTGCATCGGCACCGGATCGGTTGCGAGCGCAAGCATTTCGTCGCGCTCCTGCGTCCACACAATGCGCGCCGCGGCGGCGTCGTGCGGAAAGTCAGAAAGCTCGCGCTCGTGCTGGTCGATCTCGCGCAACGGGCCGTTATGCCGCCGCAGTTCGGCGATCTCGCTCACGAGCCGCTCTT
>DATGHJ010000045.1:0-2022 GCA_035308085.1 Trinickia sp.
GATCTCGCTGATCTATTACCCGAGCCGCCAGGGGCTCGAAGACCGCGTCTTCCGCATCAAGACCGAGCGTTCGAGCGCGACGATGCCCGACACTCGCACGAGCCACAACATCGCCAATGTCGAATTGGAAAGTGAAGCGAACGGTGTGCTCACCGTGCGCTTCAACTGGCACACGCTGAGCCATCGCTACAAGACCAACTACAGCTACTTCGGCATGTCGCGCTACGTGATCGACTTTTCCGGCGACCAGCCGCAGATCCTGAACAAGTACGTCGTGTTGAAGAACGACTACATCAATCAGATCATCGACATCTACCACATCTGAGCGGATGCGGGCGAGGAGCAGTCTCATGGAACACAGCATCGCACTTCAATTCGAAGACGGGGTGACCCGCTTCATCTCCTGCCGCGAGAACGAAACGCTGGCAGATGCCGCGTATCGTCATCAGATCAACATTCCGCTCGATTGCCGAGACGGCGCGTGCGGGACGTGCCGCAATTTCTGCGAATCGGGCCACTACGATCTTCCCGAGTCGAGCTATATCGAAGATGCGTTGAGCGCCGACGAAGCCGCGCAAGGCCATATCCTCGCGTGCCAGACGCGGCCGCGTTCGGATTGCGTGATTCGCGTGCCGGCCTCGTCCGCGGCGTGCAAGACCGGCGTATCGCGTCATGGGGGCACGCTCGCGTCGGTCGAGCAGTTGACCGAGTCGACAATCCATTTCTCAATCGACGTCGACGAGCCGGCCAAGCTCGGCTTCTTGCCCGGCCAGTACGTGAATGTCGAGATTCCGGGCAGCGAGCTGACGCGCTCATATTCGTTCAGCTCGCCGCCGGGAGCTTCACGCGTCTCGTTCGTCGTGCGCAACGTGCCGAACGGCCGCATGAGCCAATACCTTTCCGAGCACGCGAAGGCGGGCGAGCGGATCGCGTTCGCAGGCCCGTACGGCAGCTTCTACCTGCGTGAACCCGCACGACCGATTCTTTTCCTCGCGGGCGGCACCGGCATCGCGCCGTTCCTGTCGATGCTCGACGTGCTCGCCGCGAACGAAGGCACGCAGCCGGTCAGAATGGTGTACGGCGTCACGAACGACGTCGATCTGGTCAGCCTCGAACAGCTCGACGATGCGGTACGCAAGATTCGGCATTTTGTATACCGCACCTGCGTGGCCGACGCGGCAAGCGCGCATCCGCGCAAGGGCTACGTCACCGGTCACGTCGAGCCCGAATGGCTCAACCGCGGCGACGTCGATATTTACCTGTGCGGCCCGGTCGCGATGGTCGAGGCGGTGCAGGGCTGGCTGCGCGAAACCGGCGTGACGCCCGCTAACTTCTATTACGAGAAATTCTCGGCGAGCAACGTCGCGTGAGCACCATGAGAACCAGTCAGCGCTTTGAAGACAAAGTCGTCGTCGTGACCGGTGCGGCGCAAGGCATCGGGCGCGGTGTCGCGCTCGCCGCCGCCGCGGAAGGCGCATGCGTCGTCCTCTGCGACCGTTCCGAGTGGGTGCGCGATGTCGCCGATGAAATCTCGATTGCGGGTGCGCGATGCGTAGCCGTCATTGCCGACCTCGAGACCTATGCCGGCGCGTGCGAGTTGACGCGCGCGGCGCTCGACGCCTTCGGCCACATCGACATCTTGATCAACAACGTGGGCGGCACGATTTGGACCCGGCCGTATCAGGAGTACGAGGAAGCGCAGATCGAAGCCGAAGTGCGGCGCTCGCTCTTTCCGACGCTCTGGTGCTGCCGCGCCGTGTTGCCATCGATGATCGAGCGCAAGCGCGGCGTGATCGTCAACGTTTCGTCGATCGCGACGCGAAGTGTTTACCGCGTACCGTATGCGGCATCCAAAGGCGGCGTCAACGCGATGACAGCGAGTCTCGCCTTCGAGCACGCGCAGGACGGCATTCGTGTGAACGCCGTCGCGACCGGCGGCACTGAAGCGCCGCCGCGCCGCGTGCCGCGCAACGCTGAGAAACTGAGCGAGCAAGAGGCGATCTGGTATCAAGGCATCGTCGA
>DATGHJ010000046.1:0-4335 GCA_035308085.1 Trinickia sp.
CTCGCGCGCAGTCAGAACGACGTATTCGGCGTGCAGTTCCGGCTGTCACGCCGCTTCGGCAAGAGCTTCATCGAGGACACGGAGATCCCGCAGCAACGCCGCAACAACACGTTCGTTGAAATCGGCTTGACCGACCGTCACTACTTCGGCGCAACACAGTTCGACGGCTCGCTTGCCTACCGTCAAGGCATCGGCGCATTCGGCGCGCAGGAAGACGTGCTCGCGCCGGGCGGCGGCCCGACCTACCGCTACAAGCTGGCGGTGCTCGACGCGAATCTCTCCTCACCGCTCACGATCGCGCAGCAGCCGTTCAGATACGTGTCGACGATCCACGGCCAATACACGGGCAACACGCTGTACTACATCGACGATCTGACGATCGGCAGCCGCTACACGGTGCGCGGCTTCGACGGCGAGACGATGCTCGCCGCCGCACGGGGTCTTTACTGGCGCAACGAATTGCAGATGCCGATCGCGCAGACGGGACACGCGATTTACGCGGGGCTCGACTATGGCCGCGTCTGGGGGCCGCAGTTGGTCGCGCTCGTCGGGACGCAATTAGCGGGCGCGGTGGTCGGCGTGAAGGGCAGCGTGGCGACGCGCTTCGGCGGCTACGCGTACGACCTGTTTGCGGGTACGCCGGTCTACAAGCCGTCCGGTTTCGATACGGCGCGCGTCACGTTTGGATTCCAGCTAACCGCGCAGTTTTAAGCGCGCAGCCGGGCGCTTGCTCGGCTGCGAGCCGTCGCGCCATGGCGCTACTTTTTTGACCCGCTCTTCGCTTTCACTAACGCAACCGATCCAGCCGCATCGTCTCCGTAAAGAGCCCCGGCAAGCCCCCCCAATCCTGCGCGGGACCCAGCCCTCCATCGCGCGATACCACATAGCCGGCGAGGCCCGGCGCGCCGCCCGTGAAGTAGTAGTCGCCGATGACCGCGTTCGCGCGTTTGAAGAGCACGAGCGCGGGGTCCTTTCCGGCGTTACCGGCGCGCTCGACGAGCGCGGGAATCTCGTCGGCCCACGAGACGTCATCGAGCGTCGCCACACGTACCGGCTCGCCAAAGCGCGCCCCGCCTTTCATCCTCCAAACATCGATATTCGCGTGGTTCCCCGCGCTCGGGTTGCGTGCCGAGAGCACGAGCAGATCGTCGATGCCGTTGCCTTCAATGTCTCCTGTGGTTGCCTTCGCGAGCGACGCCGGAAAGCCGCTGAACTGCTGCGTGCGGATGTCGCCGCTGAACGCGCTGCCTGAACTTGCGAGTTGCGTGAGCGCGAGGCCGGAATCCGAGCGTTCGAGCGCCAGCAGACCCGTGTGCGGCGAACCGGCAATGCGCGCCGCGAGGAATTGCGTGCCGGCGGACAGGCCCGCTGCCGCCATCCACAGCGCGGGATCGCTGCCCGTCAGGCCGTTGCCCGCGAGCACCCAAAGATCGAGTCCGGACGCATGGCGTTGCGCGACCATCACGTCGGCACGGCCATGGCCGCTGAAATCGGCGGCGACGTATTGCTGCGCGAGCGCGGGCATGAGCGCCGAGGTGCTCTGGTACCACAGACGCGGCGCTTCGAACCCCTTGCCCGTGCTGCGCATGAGCCAGAACGCCGTGCCGCCGTTGCGCGGCGCGATCGCCATCAGGTCGGCGCGTCCGGTGCCTTCGAAATCGGCGAGCAGGAAGCGCGTGCTGTCGAAGCAGAGCGTGTCGCCGGTGCAGGTGGGCTTGATCGACGTGTAGTCGAACGGCACCGCGTTCACGTACCAGCGCGCCGCGTGCGCGCCGGGCGCGAGATCGGCGACCCATACGTCGAAGCCCGGTCCGTCGCGGCGTCGCTCGATGAACACCGCGCTCGGCTTGCCGCTGCCCGTCACGTCGGCGTACATCGCGCCCGCGAGACGCAGGTCGGTCCACTGCGAATGGGGCGTCGGCGCCCAGCGGTATTCGGTCGTCAGCGGCGCGCAAGCGCCGATCGCGAGTTGGCCGTCCTGTTCGCCGAGACAGTGGCGCAACGGTGTGTAGACGAGGCCGAAATCCCATGGTGTCCAGCGTTGCGCGATCGCCGACGGGTCGCACTTTTCTTCGACGAGGCCGCCGCCGCGCTCGGCGACGCACAGCCACGACGATTCGCTCACGAGCGTCGCGTCGTGCGGATTGCCGGGGTAGCTGATGACGGGCTGCCAGCGCCAGTCCTGCGCGGGGCTTTCGTCGCAGGCCGCGAGATAGGGCGACTTGCCGGCGCCGCCCGAGCTCAGGCATTGGCTCGTGTAGGCGTTGACGAGGTTGAGCTTGCGCGGCTCGAAATCCGGCTCCGGATGATTGGTTTGTCCTCCGAACGAATAGCGGCGCGCGACCCAGTTGCCGTTCCACTGGTACTCCCCGAACACGTGCGTCCCTTGGTTGCCGTCGATCGTGAAGTAGCTTGCCACCTCGTCGCGCTTTTTCTGCACCTCGGCGGCGGGCACGTTCATCGGCAGGCCGCCCGTCGGATAGGTGAGGTGGTAGCGAATCGGCACGTTCAGGCCGAGGCTTTGCGCGACGTGCCGGGTGATGCGCGCGGAGTAGATGTGGTCGGGGTGCTCGATGAACGGCACGGTGTCGGGGTTCAGCGTGTAGATCTCGCTGGCGGGCTTGAGGATCTCGCCGAGCGTCGCGATCAAATCGGCACGGTTGTAGTGAGTGGCGCCGGAGCCGTCGTCGTTCATCGGGTAGCTCGCGATCGTTGCGTTCTCGTCCCACAGAAGTCCGAGCGGCACGCGGCCGCCGCGTACCTGTCCGCCCGGAAGGCGGATTTCGAGCAGCTTCACGCGCGGCTGCTGTTTCAACACCATCTGATGCACCGGCTTGCCGGCGATGGTCACCGTCGCTTGGTCCCAGTCGTTTGCCACGCCGACCATGCGTGCGTACGTTTGCCGTATCGCTTTCTCGCGCGTGAGGACGTAGTCGAACGGCCCGCTGTCCGCGCCGCCGATCAGATGCACGGTGACGATGCACCAACCCGCTTCGATGTGCTCGCTGATGCCGGGGTTCACGAAGAGAAGGTCGTCGTCGAGGTGGGCGACGACCGTGACGAGTGTGCCGGCGCGGCAGTCGGCTTCGGCGGCGTGGACGGCGCGCGGGGCGAGGGCGGCGAGGCTCGCCAGCGCGCAGAGCAGCAGTGAGATCAGTGAGGTTGTCGTCGACCGCATGGGTTCCCCGGACCGGCGTTTGGCCGTTCGGGCCTCAGCTTACCGGGGGGCGTCGACGTCGTAGGTGGGCGAGCGCACTTTCGTCATACATGAGGGCCGATGAAAGTGCGCGCCCGTTCGAGCTCAATGCGTATGCGCGTGCGTTTGCTGCGCCGCCGAGCGCGGATGCGTGATCGCGCTGACGACGATCAGCACGATGATATTCAACGCGAGCGCGAGAAAGCCGATGTTGAGGTCTTTCAGCCGCTCCGGCAGGAACGGGAACAGTTGTCCGACGCTCGCCTTCGTAAGCGTCGTGTACGTGACCACCGCCACACCCGCGACGATTCCCGCGAACGCCCCTTGCTTCGTCACGCGGTTATGCGCAAAGAGGCTGCACACCACGGCCGGGAAAAGCTGCGTGACGAAGCTGTAGCCCATCAAAAGCAGCGCGACGATCGTCTCGCCGCCCTTCAGCGTGAACCCGACCGCCACGAGCGCGATCACCGGCACGAGCACGCGCGCGAGCTTCGCGACTTGACGGTCGTCGGCTTGGCGGTTGAGCGCGCCGCGATAGACGTCGTTGGCAATGAGCGTGGCGGCGGTGATGAGGATCATCGAGCCGGGCACGAGCGCGGTCAGCACGCCCGCCGCGCCGACCACGCCGACGAACCACGGGTCGAACGTCTGCAGCGACAAGCGGAACAGCGACAGGTCGATATCGCCGCCCTTCAAGCCCGGCACCTTGAGCACGGCGGCAAAGCCGCAGAAGAACACGAACAGCAGGATCAGCTGATAGATCGGCAGCACGGCGGCGTTGCGGCGGAAGATGCGCTCGTCCTTCGCCGTGAACACCGAGCCGAACGTATGCGGCCACATGAAGAAGCCGAGTGCGGTGAGCAGCACCGTCGACTGGAACCACGTGACGCTCATGCCCTTGTCGGGGAACGTCAGGAAGCCGGGCTTGGCGGTGTCGATCGCATGGAACATGCTGCCGAGGCCGCCGTAGTAGTGGATCGGCAGATAGATGCCGAGAAACAGGACGACGCAGAGGATCATCAGGTCCTTCACGACCGAATTCCAAGCCGAGCCGCGCACGCCCGATACGATGACGTACACCGTGACGACGAGCGCACCGATCCAGACCGCGGCCGTCGACGAGATCGCGCCGTACGAAG
>DATGHJ010000047.1:0-4364 GCA_035308085.1 Trinickia sp.
CCAGCCACGCTATAATCTGCCGTTCATCCGCCAAGCGCCAGAGCGTCGTGTGAAAGCCGCCTGTCTGGCCGATGAAGCGGGCCGACGAAGCAGGCCGCCGCGCCGCCCGTCAGCCGCCCTCATCGCGCGGGGATGAGCACGCGGCTGGTGCGCATGCGTCGTCAATCCACGCTCTTTTCGCCAACGTATCTACCCGCGTTTCTCGCCAAGCCAAGTGAACCCGCTACTCGACAGCCTCCAGCCCTATCCGTTCGAAAAGCTCCGCGCGCTCCTGAAGGACGCGACGCCGCCCGCCGACCTGCCGCACATCAGCTTTGGCATCGGCGAGCCGAAGCATCCGACCCCGGCGCTGATCCGCGACGCGGTGGTCGCTTCGTTGAACGGCCTGTCGGCGTATCCGGCGACGATCGGCTCGGAAGCGCTGCGCCAGGCGATCGCGCAGTGGGTCACGAAGCGCTACGGGCTGCCGTCCATCGATCCGGCCGCTGAAGTGCTGCCGGTTTCGGGCTCGCGCGAGGCGCTGTTCGCGCTCGCGCAGACCGTCGTCGACGGCACGCCGAGAACCGACGGCAAGAGCGCGATCGTACTCTGCCCGAACCCGTTCTACCAAATCTACGAAGGCGCCGCGCTCCTGGCGGGCGCGCAGCCCTACTTCGCGAACAGCGATCCGGCGCGCAATTTCGCGTGCGACTACAGCGCCATCCCAGAGGAGATCTGGGCGCGCACGCAACTGCTCTACGTCTGCTCGCCGGGCAACCCGACGGGCGCCGTGCTCACGCTCGACGACTGGCGCGAGCTGTTCGCCTTGTCGGACCGCTACGGCTTCGTGATTGCATCCGACGAATGCTATTCGGAGATCTATTTCGACGAAGCGAAGCCGCCGCTCGGCGGTCTCGAAGCCGCGCACCAGCTCGGCCGCGGCTACGAGCGGCTCGTCATGCTCTCGAGCCTGTCGAAGCGCTCGAACGTGCCGGGCATGCGCTCGGGCTTCGTCGCGGGTGACGCCGCGATTCTGAAGCGCTTCCTGCTATACCGGACATACCACGGCGCGGCCTTGTCGACCGTCTACCAAGCTGCGAGCATCGCAGCCTGGAACGACGAGGCGCACGTGCGCGAGAACCGCGCGAAGTACGTGCAGAAATTCGCCGCCGTCACGCCGATGCTCGCCGATGTGCTCGACGTGCGGCTGCCCGATGCCGCGTTCTACTTGTGGGCGAACGTCGAGCGCACGGGCCTCACGGACACCGAGTTCGCCCGGCGCCTATACGCCGACTATAATGTGACGGTTCTGCCCGGCTCCTATCTGGCGCGCACCGCGCACGACACGAACCCGGGCCGCAATTTTGTCCGCATGGCCCTCGTTGCCGACGTGAACGAGTGCATCGAAGGCGCCAAACGCATCGTCGATTTCTGCCGCGGTGTCAAAAGCTGACCCAAGCTGACCGGCAAGGCGGACGGACGCTTATCGGCGCCCCCGCCCTTGCGAAGCAGACTCGGCACGCCGCCGTTCGCCATTCCCTCTTTCCTCAGTCTTCAACCAGAGAACTACGCATATGTCGCAACAACTTCAGCAGATCATCGATACCGCCTGGGAAAACCGCGCCGAGCTGTCGCCGAAGGCCGCTTCGGCCGAGGTGCGCGATGCCGTCGCGCATGCGATCGAGCAGCTCGACAAGGGTGTGCTGCGCGTCGCCGAAAAGAAGGGTGGCGAGTGGATCGTCAATCAATGGCTGAAGAAGGCCGTGCTGCTGTCGTTCCGCCTCGAAGACAACGCGCCGATGCCGGCCGGCGGCTACTCCCAGTTCTACGACAAGGTGCCGTCGAAGTTCGCGAACTACACCGCTGAAGACTTCGCGGCCGGCGGCTTTCGCGTCGTGCCGCCCGCCATCGCGCGCCGCGGCTCGTTCATCGCGAAGAACGTCGTGCTGATGCCGTCGTACACGAACATCGGCGCGTATGTCGACGAAGGCACGATGGTCGATACCTGGGCCACCGTCGGTTCGTGCGCGCAGATCGGCAAAAACGTGCACTTGTCGGGCGGCGTCGGTATCGGCGGCGTGCTGGAGCCGCTGCAGGCGAACCCCGTCATCATCGAAGACAACTGCTTCATCGGCGCGCGTTCGGAAGTCGTGGAAGGCGTGATCGTCGAAGAAAACTCGGTGATCTCGATGGGCGTCTATCTCGGCCAAAGCACGAAGATTTACGACCGCGAAACGGGCGAAGTGACTTACGGCCGCATTCCGGCAGGCTCGGTCGTCGTTGCGGGCAACCTGCCATCGAAGGATGGCTCGCACAGCCTCTACTGCGCGGTGATCGTGAAGAAGGTCGATGCGAAGACGCGCGCTAAGGTCGGTTTGAACGAGTTGCTGCGAGGCGATTGATGACCGCGGCAAAAACGATCGTCTACGGTATTCCGAACTGCGACACGGTCAAAAAAGCGCGCGTCTGGCTCGAAGAAAACGGCGTGCCGTTCGAATTCCACGACTTCAAGAAGGCCGGCGTCACGGCGGCCCTCGTGAAGAGGTGGCTGGAGGACGTCTCGCTCGACGCGCTCGTGAACCGGCGCGGCACGACGTGGCGCGCGCTGCCCGACGACGTGAAGGCTGCGGCCGAAACGGAAGCGGGCGCGATCGCGCTGATGATCGAGAAGCCCTCGGTCATCAAGCGGCCGGTCGTCGTCGTGAACGGCAGCGTGAAGACGCTCGGCTTTTCCGCCGACCAGTATGCGACGCTCTTTGCCTAGTACCGCCGCGTAGCCTGAGACTATACGGCCCCCATGCTCACTGCGTTCGCTGTCGACCGGAGTTGGCGCTTTAGCGCTTACTCCGGTCCCATGCAAAGCTGTCGACCGGAGTTGGCGCTTTAGCGGTTGCTCCGGTCCCATGCAAAGCGCCCCCCCGGGGGGCGTGTCGGCGCGCTTGGGGCGGCCCGGCGCGCGCTTGACATGCAGTTGCCGGCCGCGCCGGCTTTTTTTTAATCTTTCGATCGATTGATCTTTTGATCGCCAGTGGTCTGAATCCATGTCCGCCACCCTTGCCCTTACCGAACAGCTGATCGCGCGCGCGTCCGTCACGCCCGACGACCAGCATTGCCAACACCTGATGATCGAGCGGCTCCAAGCGATCGGCTTCGAATGTGAAACGATCGAATCGCACGGCGTGACGAACCTGTGGGCCGTGAAGCGCGGAACCGGCGCCGCCGACGGCGCGCGCGGCAAGCTGCTCGTTTTCGCCGGTCACACCGACGTCGTGCCGACCGGCCCGCTCGAGCAATGGGCGTCGCAGCCGTTCGTGCCGACGCATCGCGACGGCAAGCTTTACGGACGCGGCGCGGCCGACATGAAGACGTCGCTCGCGGGCTTCATCGTCGCGAGCGAGGAGTTCGTCGCCGCGCACCCGCAGCACCGCGGCTCGATCGGCTTCCTGATCACGAGCGACGAAGAGGGTCCGGCCACCGACGGCACCGTCAAAGTCGTCGAGGCACTCCAGAAGCGCGGCGAATCGCTCGACTACTGCATCGTCGGCGAACCGACCTCTAGCGATACGCTCGGCGACGTCGTCAAGAACGGCCGGCGCGGCTCGATGTCGGGCAAGCTCGTCGTCAAGGGCGTGCAAGGGCACATCGCGTATCCGCATCTCGCGAAGAATCCCGTGCACCGGCTCGCGCCCGCGCTCGCCGAGCTCGTCGCCGAAAAGTGGGATGACGGCAACGAGTACTTCCCGCCCACCACTTGGCAGGTGTCGAACCTGCATAGCGGCACCGGCGCGAGCAACGTGATCCCCGGCCACGCCGATCTGCTGTTCAACTTCCGTTTCTCGACAGCGAGCACGGTCGATGGGCTGCAAAGCCGCGTGCACGCGATCCTCGACAAGCACGGCCTCGACTACGACCTCACCTGGACCGTCAGCGGCCTGCCGTTCCTGACGCCGCGCGGCGAGCTGTCGAACGCGCTCGAAAAAGCGATCAAGGACGAAACCGGCGTCGCGGCCGAGCTGTCGACGACAGGCGGCACTTCCGACGGCCGCTTCATCGCTCGCATCTGCGAGCAGGTTGTCGAGTTCGGCCCGCCGAACGGCAGCATTCACAAAATCGACGAGCATATCGACGTCGCGTTCATCGAGCCGCTCAAGAACGTGTACCGGCGCGTGCTCGAACAACTGATCGCCTGATTCCCGCGGAGCCAATATGAAGCACCCCCACGCTCACTATCGTTCGCTGCCCCCCGAGGGGGCTGATGCCTCCCTCGGGGCGGCCCAGCGGGAGGCATCATGAACCACCCCCACGCTCACTATCGTTCGCTGCCCCCCGAGGGGGCTGATGCCTCCCTCGGGGCGGCCCAGCGGGAGGCATCATGAACCACCCCC
>DATGHJ010000048.1:0-6924 GCA_035308085.1 Trinickia sp.
GCATCGATTGCCGCGGGCGCGCTGGTGCTCGTGTTCGCTGGCGCGGCATCCGCGCAGCAGTCGATCTTCTACCCCGCAAAAGGGCAGAGTCCGCAGAAGCAGCAAACGGATACCGCGGAGTGCCAGGTATGGGCGAAGCAGACCACGGGCGTCGATCCGGTAGCGCTCGCGCAGCGCTCGGCGTACCAGCCCGCGCCGCAACAGCCGCAAGGCGGGATGGTGAGGGGAGCCGCGGGAGGCGCCGCGTTCGGTGCCGCGGTGGGCGCGATTGCGGGCGATGCGGGCAAGGGCGCCGCAATCGGCGCGCTGACCGGAACGGTGGGCTCCGGCATGCGGATGCGGCGGCGCGAAGAAGCGGCGAGTCAACAGCAGCAGTCCATGCAGCAGAACACCTCGATGCAGCTGTCGACATTCAATCGGGCCGTGACGGCTTGCATGAACGGTCGAGGCTACACGAGCCAGTAGCATCGCAGCCGATTGGAGATGCGCAATCGTGAACAGGTTCGATACAGCGGGAATAGCGGCGATCTTCTTGCTGAGTTGCCCCAGCGTGTGGGCCGGCGATTTCGACGGCAGCAAGCCGCTACTTTGCGCGACGATCGAGGGCCATGCCTGTGATCCAGGCTTCGCCTGCGAGCGCGCGCTGCCGGCGGATCTGGGCGCGCCGCGTTTCCTGTCCATCGATTTCACCAAGAACATCATAGCGGGGCCTATCCGAGCGACGCCGATCGTCTCCATGAACAAAGCGCAGGGCCAGATTCTCATGCAAGGCACCGAACTCGACTACGCATGGACCGTCGTGCTCGATACGAGCGACGGGGAGATCACCTTGACCCTGGCGAATCGCCATGACGCGCTGGTGTTGTTCGGAGACTGCACGGCGATGTAGTTTCGAGGAGTTCCCGATGAAAACCGCACTCGCTCTTTATCGCGTCCTTCGGCAGCGGCCGCTCGCCTCGAAGTGGCGGTGCGGCGCGGTTGGGCCGGTGCGAGGCGCGGTGTCCTCGATGGCCGTGGCGGCAGCGCTGCTGGCGCTATCCGTATTCGGCGGCTGCAAGAAAGCCCCTGGGCCGCCGGCGCTCGGTGCGCCCGAGGTGACGGTCATGACGGTCGCCGCGCGCGATACGCCGGTCGATTTCGAATTCACCGCGCAGACCCAAAGCTCCCGCGAAGTCGAGATTCGCGCGCGCGTGGACGGCTTTCTCGACAAACGGACCTTCACCGAAGGCCAGACGGTGAAGACCGGTCAGACGATGTTCCTGATGGATCCGAAGCCGTTCGAAGCCGCGCTGCAGACGGCGAAGGGTGAGTTGGCGCAGCAACAGGCGAGGCTCACGGTGGCCAAGCAGAACCTCGCGCGCGTGAGGCCGCTTGCCGCGCAGAACGCGTTGAGCCAGAAGGATCTCGACGACGCGGTCGGCAACGAGCAGCAGGCCGCCGCCGCGGTGATCTCCGCCGCAGGGCAAGTCCAAAGCGCGGAGCTCAACCTGAGCTATACGACGATCAAATCGCCGCTGAACGGTCTCGCGAGTTATGCGCGGCAGCAGGATGGCAGCTACGTCACGGCTACCCAGGCGGGGCTGCTGACTTACGTCTACCAGCTCGATCCGATGTGGGTGAACTTCAGCATCTCCGAGAACGAGTTGCTGCGCTACCAAGACCAGATTCGCAGCGGGAAATTGCGCTTTCCGCCGAACAGCGAGTTCGTCGTGACGGTCGTGCTCGCCGACGGCACCGAGTTTCCGCAGCGCGGCAAGATCAGCTTCGCCAATCCGGCGTTCAGCACCGAGACCGGGACGTTTCTCGTGAGGGCCGTGCTCGACAACCCGAAGGGGATGTTGCGCCCGGGGCAATTCGTGCGCGCGCGCGTGTCGGGCGCGTCGCGGCCCGATGCGATTCTGATTCCGCAGCGTGCCGTGCTGCAGGGCGCGAAAAGCCATTACGTGTGGGTCGTGGACGGCGAGTCGAAGGCGCAACAACGCGTGGTCGAAGTGGGCGACTGGAACGGCGACAACTGGTTCATTACCGATGGCCTGAAATCGGGCGAGCGCATCGTGGTGGATGGCGCAATCCGCGTCGCGCCCAACGTGCCGCTGAAAATCGTCGGCACGCTGGCGTCGACCGAAAGCGGCGGCAAGACCGTCGTCGAGCAGCCTACTGCGCCGGGTGAGGCCGCGCCGCCCGAAGGGAAGCCTGCCGATGCCAAAGCAACCAGCGGCGCGGCGCAGTGAGCGGGAGAGCCCATGAACATCTCCCATTACTGCATCGACCGGCCGATCTTCGCCTCGGTTATCTCCATCGTCATCACGCTCGGCGGCGCGTTGACGATGTTCGCGTTGCCGATCGCGCAATATCCGGACGTCACGCCGCCGCAAGTCACGGTTTCCGCCACCTACCCGGGCGCCAGCGCCGAGGTCGTGGCCAACAACGTGGCGGCGCCGATCGAGGAGCAGGTCAACGGCGCGGACAACATGATCTACATGTACTCGTCCAGCTCGTCCACTGGCAATGTGACGCTCAACGTCTTCTTCGCGATCGGCACCAACCCGCAACTCGCGCAGGTCGACGTGCAGAATCGCGTGAACCTCGCGCTGCCGCAATTGCCGCAGCAGGTGCAGGCCCAGGGCGTGCAGGTCCAGAAGAAATCGAACGCGTTCATGATGGTCATCGCGATCTACTCGCCCGACGGGCGCTTCGATCCGACCTATATCGCCAACTACGCGAACATCTATGTGCTCGATTCGATCAAGCGCATCGGCGGCGCGAATCAGTCGTCGATCTTCGGCACGCCGGACTACGCGATGCGAATCTGGCTGAAACCGGATCGCATGGCGCAACTGGGCATCACGGCCGGCGACGTGCAGCGGGCGGTCTCCAACCAGAACCAGCAGTTCGCGGTGGGCAGCATCGGCCAGTCGCCGACCGGCAGTCCGGTCGAACAATCGTTTGCCGTGACGAGCCCGGGGCGTCTCGCCACGCCGGAAGAGTTCAACAACATCATCCTGCGCGCGGCGAGCAACGGCGCGGCGATCGTGCGTCTGAAGGACATCGGCCGGGCCGAGCTGGGGCAGAAGAGCTATGCGAACCGCAGCACCTTCCAGGGCAAGCCGGCCACGATCATCGCGGTTTATCAGCAGCCGGGTGCCAATTCGCTCGACGTCTCCAAGCAGGTGCGTGCGCAGCTCGAGGAGCTGAAGAAGTCGTTTCCGCAGGGCCTCGACTACGACATCGCGATGGACACGACGGATTTCACGCGAGCATCGATTACCGATGTCGTGCACACGTTCTTCGAAGCGCTCGTGCTGGTCGTGATCGTGGTCTTCGTGTTCCTGCAGAGCCTGCGCGCAGTGCTGACGCCGATTCTGGCGGTACCGGTCTCCATTGTCGGTACCGCCATGTTCATGCTGGTACTTGGCTTTTCGATCAACATGCTGACGTTGTTCGGCATGGTGCTCGCCATCGGCATCGTGGTGGACGACGCGATCCTCGTGATCGAAAACGTTGAACGGAACATGAGTGTGCACAGGCTGAGCCCGAGGGATGCCGCGAAACGGGCCATGGATGAGATCTCTGGCCCGATCGTGGCGACGACGCTCGTGCTGTGCGCCGTGTTCGTGCCGGTGGGGTTTCTCGGGGGCATTACCGGACAGTTGTACAAGCAGTTCGCGCTCACGATTGCGATCTCGGTCGTGATCTCGGGGGTCGTGGCCCTGACGCTGTCGCCCGCCCTTGCGGCGTTGCTGCTCAAGAGCTCGCACCACGAGAAGAAAGGCTTCTTCCGCTGGTTCGACAAGGGGTTAGTCCGGATGACGGCCGGCTACATGCGTGTGGTCAGGTTCGTCATCAAGCGCTTTGTGATCGCCTTGGTGCTGTTTGCCGGCATGATCGCGCTTGCGGTGGTGATGCTGAAGACCATTCCGGGCGGATTCCTGCCGCCGGAGGATCAGGGTTACTTGCTCGGGGCCGTGATCATGCCGGACGCAGCGAGCCTCGATCGCACGGGCGACGTAGGGCAGCGCGTCACCGACTATTTCATGAAGCAGGAAGCCGTAAGCAGCGTCGTGATGGTGAACGGCTTCAGCTTGCTCGACAGCCAGAACAAGAACAATGCAGGCACCTTCTTTGTCGGGCTGAAGAGTTTCGACGAGCGCTACAAGTTCTCGAACATCAAGACGCAAAATGCACGCGCGGTGCTGATCAAGGCGTATGAAACGCTCTCCAAGATTCAGGAGGGCATCGTCATTCCGGTCAATCCGCCTTCGATACCGGGTTTGGGCACCACCGGCGGCACGGAGATGTGGATCGAAAGCCAGGGCGACGGCTCCATCGCACAGCTTGCCGGCGTCGTGCAGGACTTCGTGCAGAAGGCGAAGGCACGGCCCGAATTGGCCGGCGTGACTTCGACCTTCAACGCTTCGTCGCGGCAGCTGCTCGCCGACGTCAACCGCGACCAGGCCGAAACGCTCGGCGTGCCGATCGACGAGGTGTACAGCGCGATGCAGACGATGTTCGGCTCGCTCTACGTGTCGCAGTTCAACCGCGACAGCCGTCTCTGGCAGGTCATCCTGCAGGCGGAGCCCAAGTATCGGCTGACGCCGCAAGATCTCGACCAGATCTACGTGCGCAGCAAGACCAACAACATGGTCCCGATCAAGGCGGTGATGAACTACAAGTTCGTTACCGGCCCGGACCTGGTGACGCGCTTCAATAACTTCCCGGCCGTCAAGATCACGGCCAATGCGGCGCCCGGCTACAGCTCGGGTCAGGTGATCAACGCGCTCGAGGAACTCGCCGAACAGATGCCGCCCGGTTACGCGGCCGGCTGGAGCGGGGAGGCTTACGAAGCGCGCCAATCCGGCGGAACGTCGGGCCTCGTGTTCGGGTTCGGGATCGTCATGGTGTTCCTGATCCTCGCCGCGCAATACGAGAAGTGGTCGCTGCCGTTCGGCGTGCTGATGGCCGTGCCGTTCGCCCTGTTCGGCGCGCTGCTCGCGATCCTGCTGCGCGGGCTCGACAACGACGTCTACTTCCAGATCGGTTTGACAATGCTGGTCGCGCTCGCCGCGAAGAACGCGATCCTGATCTTCGAGTTCGCGGTGTTGAACCGCGAGGCGGGCGCGTCGCCGTTCGACGCGGCGCTGACCGCGGCCGAAGAGCGCCTGCGCCCGATCATCATGACGTCGCTCGCGTTCATCCTCGGCTGCGTGCCGCTCGCGATCGCGCTCGGCGCGTCGGCTAACAGCCGCCATTCGATCGGCACGGGCGTGATCGGCGGGATGCTTGGGGCGACGGGCATCGCCGTGTTCTTCATTCCGATGTTCTTTTACCTGCTCGAGTCGATGGCTTCCCGCTCGAAGAGCGGCACAGCGACGCCCGGCCCGGGCTCCGGTAGCGCCGGCGAGACGCCGCTGCCGCCGCCCCCGGTTTCGGGCGGCCCCGGCTCGCCGCACGTCACGCCGTCCGCGCGGCGCGAGGGCGACTAGGATGAAACGACCCCCACGCTCACTTCGTTCACTGTCGACAGGAGTTGGCGCTTCAGCGCTTACTCCTGTCCCATGCAAAGCCCCCCCCGAGGGGGCAGGTCAGTACGCTTGGGGCGGCCCGGCGCGTACTGACATGCGCCGCGCCGCGCTCGCGCGCCTCGTCGCGCCTATCCTGCTGCTGGGGTTGAGCGGCTGCCTGCTCGGCCCCGACTACGTGCGGCCGAAGGTGGACGTGCCGGCGTCGTTCCGCTTCGAGTACAAGGATGCGCAGGACGTCGCCAATACCCAGTGGTGGGAGCAGTTTCAGGACCCGGTGCTCAACGAGCTGATCGCAACGGCGCTGGCGAACAACCTCGATGTCAAGAACGCGACGGCGCGCGTCGACGAATTCCTCGGCCAGTTCGTGAGCACGCGTTCGGCGCTGTTCCCGCAGGTCGGCGCGGGTTTCGACGCTTCGCGTCAGCGCGCGTCGAAGAGCGCTGCGATACCGGTGCCCGCTGGTGTCGTTCCGGTGTTCAACCAGTTTCAGCCGAGCGTCTCGGCGTCGTGGGACATCGACTTGTTCGGCCAGGTGAGACGCGAGACCGAGGCCGCGCGCGCGAACCTGCTTGGAAGCGAAGAGAGCCGCCGCGCGACGATCCTGACGCTCGTGTCTTCCGTGGCCTCGTCGTATATCGCGCTGCGCAGCCTCGACCGGCAGCTCGAGATCGCGCAGGACACGACCGAGAGCCGGGCCGAGTCGGTCCAGGTGTTCGAGCTGCGCTTCAAGGGCGGGCAGATGTCGGAGATGGAGCTCGCGCAGAGCCAGTCGGAATACGAGGCGACGGCCGCGACGATTCCGCAGCTCGAAACCCAAATCGCGCAACAGGAAGACGCGCTGTCGGTGCTGCTCGGACGCGACCCCGGACCGATCCTGCGAGGCCGCGTCCTGGCGGCGTTGGCCACGCCCGCCGTGCCCGCGGGACTGCCGTCCGATTTGCTCGATCGCCGGCCCGACCTGCAACAAGCCGAACAGAATCTGATCGCGCAGAACGCGCTGATCGGCGCGGCGAAGGCACTGTATTTCCCGTCGATAACGCTTACCGGGCTGTTCGGTTCGGTCAGCTCGCGGTTTTCGAATCTGTGGAGCGGGCCCGCGAAAGTGTGGTCGTTCGGCGGGGCGGTCACGGTGCCGATCTTCACCGGCGGCAACATCACGGGGCAGGTCCATCAGGCCGAGGCGCGGCAGCAGGAAGCGCTCTTTGCGTACGAGAAGGCCATCCAGGTCGCGTTCCAGCAAGTCGAGGATGCGCTGATCGCGCTGCAGAAGTCGCGCGAGCAATTGGACATCCAAGCCAAGCAAGTCGACGCGCTGCGTACTTACTTGCGGATGGCGCGCTTGCGCTACGAAGGCGGCTACACGAGCTATATCGACGTGCTCGACGCCGAGCGCAGCCTCTTT
>DATGHJ010000049.1:0-6181 GCA_035308085.1 Trinickia sp.
AACGACATCAGGTCGACCTTGAGTTTGTCGAGGTCGATCTGGACCTTGCCCGTCGCTTGCGCCGCATCGACGTGGAAAATGATGCCTTTTTCACGGCAGATTTCGCCGATCGTCGCGATGTCCTGAATCACGCCGATCTCATTGTTCACGAACATCACCGACACGAGGATCGTGTCCGGGCGCAACGCGGCCCTGAACACCTCGAGGTCGATGAGGCCATCGGGCTTCACGTCCAGATACGTGACTTCGAAGCCTTCGCGCTCGAGCTCGCGGCACGTGTCGAGCACGGCTTTGTGCTCGGTCTTCACCGTGATGACGTGCTTGCCCTTGCTCTTGTAGAAGTGGGCCGCGCCCTTGATCGCGAGGTTGTCCGATTCGGTCGCGCCCGACGTCCAGATGATTTCGCGCGGATCCGCATTGACGAGCGCAGCGACATTCTCGCGCGCCTCTTCCACAGCCCGCTCAGCGTCCCAGCCGTACGAGTGGCTACGCGAAGCCGGGTTGCCGAATTGCTCGCGCAGGTACGGAATCATTTTGTCCACCACGCGCGGATCAACGGGCGTCGTCGCGCTGTAGTCCATGTAAATGGGCAGGTGGGGAATATCGTTATTCATCAATCGCTCCGGGGAATCAATGCACAGCTCAACGGCTGACGGTTCGGCTCTGTGGGGGATGAGCGCTTATGAACTCGCCATATTGAAAACGGAATTCGGTCCTTTCGGCACCACGCGCGGGGGCTCGACGGCCGGCGGCTCGGTGCGCCGATCGCGCAGCACGGCGGGCGCGCCTTCGCGCGAACGCTGCTGGTCGACCAGGTCTTTCAGCGAGACGGAATCGAGGTACTCGACCATCTTCTGATTGAGCGTGGCCCACAGCTCGTGCGTCATGCAGTGCCCGTCGTGCGTTTTCGTGCCTTCGCACGAGCCCTTGCCGCCGCATTGCGTGGCATCGAGCGGCTCGTCGACGGCGATGATGATGTCCGCGACCGTGACGTCTTCCGCGCGGCGGGCGAGGTTGTACCCGCCGCCCGGTCCGCGCACGGATTCGACGATTTCATGACGGCGCAGCTTGCCGAATAGCTGCTCGAGATACGAGAGCGAGATGCGCTGGCGCTGGCTGATGCCAGCCAGTGTCACCGGGCCCTGCTCTTGGCGCAGTGCCAAGTCGATCATCGCCGTGACGGCGAAACGGCCTTTCGTGGTCAGTCTCATAATGTCGGGGGGACAGCAATCTTGACGATTTTGGTCAAGTATAAATACATGACAAATTTAGTCAAGTATCCCTATCTCGATTCCGGTTATTCGCGAAGCGGTTGATTAATTCGTAGCCGCCAGCCTTGTGCGCAAATCGGCGAGCAAGCCCTGGCACGCCTCTTCGCATTGATCGAGCACCTGTTCGAACCCTTGGGCGCCACCGAAGTACGGGTCCGGGACCTCGCGGCTTTCCGCTCGCGCCGCAAATTCCATCAACAAGTGCACCTTGTGCCGATACTCCGGCGGACACAACTTGTGCAATTCGCGCAGATTCGCGTCGTCCATCGCCAGCAGCAAGTCGAAGCGTTCGAAATCTGCTTTCCCGATCTGGCGGCCGCGCAGCGCCGACAGATCGTAACCGCGTTGCCGCGCGGCGCCCTGCGCCCGCTCATCCGGCGCCTCGCCGACGTGCCAGTTACCGGTGCCCGCCGAGTCGACGACGATCTGCGCCGCCAATCCGGCAGCTTCGATCTGCGCGCGCATCACCGCCTCGGCGGTGGGCGAACGGCA
This sequence comes from Trinickia sp., assembly GCA_035308085.1. Classification (GTDB taxonomy): domain Bacteria; phylum Pseudomonadota; class Gammaproteobacteria; order Burkholderiales; family Burkholderiaceae; genus Trinickia_A. Next base: position 1,764 of record DATGHJ010000049.1, read on the forward strand.
GATGTTGCCGAGGCAGACGAAGCAGATCGCAACGGATTTCATCAAGGGCAATTCAGGGTGGAACAACGGCAAATCGTGCCAGACGCGCGATTATACAAAGGCGCGACATTCCTCGCCCGGCACCGAAACGTCAATCACGACGCTTCCGACGCCCCGAACGACAGGTTGCGGTGCACCGCGGGCAACCCTTTTGCCGTGCCGTCCGTGATGTAGCCGTAGGAAACCGTACGGGCCAGCTCGGCCGTCACCTCGTGAGCCGCAAGCGGCGCGTGCTGGGCAGCATCGCTGTATGCGTGCAGATAAGCGACTGCGGCGAGCGGCACGATGACCGCCAGCGGCCAGTAAATCGATATTTTCTTTCTCATGATGTGCTCTCTCTCGGAAATGGCGCGAGGTACCAACCCATGGCGCCGAGTCCAAATTCTATAGACAGCACCTATCGAGAAAAAGCACTGGATAGCGAATAGAGTGTTGCGCTGAGGCAAACAATCGCGGTATAGGCGCGGAACCCAGCTGCGGCGAGACCTAGCGTTGCCGCGATGCGCGGCGGTGCGGGCACGAAGCCGGCCGCAGCCGCGACACGGTCAGCCGATATGGCTGCGTTGCGCCGCGTACAGCTCGCGGAACGTCCGCCCGACCGGCGCAGGCATATCGCGCGTCGCTGTCCAGCCATGTGCGAGGGGCAGGCGCGAGATCATACGCCGCTGCCCGCCGGCGCGTTCGAGCACCCGCACCGCAAGCTTCGTCACGAGGTTGTACAAGCCTGGCCGCAGCGCAAGAAAGCCCCAGACCGCGAGCCCGGCCCGCTCGCGCCACGGTCGCAAATGCCGCTCCATTTGCTTTTCGCGCAGCTTGCGCAACAAGTCAGAAAGCGGAATCCCGACCGGACAGACGCTATTGCACTCGCCGCACAACGTCGCGGCTTGTGGCAGGTCCAGCGCTTTGTCGAGACCGACATAGCTCGGCGTCAGCACCGAGCCCATCGGACCGGGATACACCCATCCATAGGCATGGCCACCGACCTTCTGATACACGGGGCAATGATTCATGCACGCGCCGCAGCGGATGCAGCGCAGCATCTCCTGAAACTCCCCGCCGATCAGCCCTGTGCGGCCGCCGTCGACCAGCACGACGTACATATGCTCGGGACCGTCCTGATCGCCCGTCGCGCGCGGGCCCGTCAGCACTGAGAAGTAATTCGACGTGGCCTGCCCCGTCGCCGAGCGCGGCAGCAAACGCATCGCGGTGGCAAGGTCTTCGAGCGTCGGCAGCACTTTCTCGATGCCTGTCACTGCGACATGCACGCGCGGCATCACCGTGCACATCCCTTCGTTGCCTTCGTTCGTCACGACCGCAACCGAACCGGTCTCGGCGATCACGAAGTTGCCGCCGGTCACGCCCATGTCCGCTGACATGAAGTGCGGACGCAGCACCTCGCGCGCCTCGCGCGTCATCTGCGTGATTTCCGTAAGACGCGCGCGACCGTGCGTTTTTGCGAACAGGTCCGCGATCTCTTCTTTGTCCTTGTGGACCACGGGCGCAATGATGTGGCTCGGCGGCTCGTTGTCGTTGATCTGCAGGATGTATTCGCCGAGGTCGGTCTCGATCGACTGCACGCCCATTTCGCCAAGCACGGCGTTCAGGCGCATCTCCTCGGACACCATCGACTTCGTCTTGATCACCTTCTTCACATCGTGCTTCTTCGCGATTTCGGCGACGAGCCGCGCCGCCTCCTGCGTCGTCTCCGCGAACAGCACCGTGACGCCGCGGCGCGTCGCTTCGCGCTCGAACGTCTCCAGCCAGACATCGAGATTTTCCAGCGCGCGGTCGCGGCGCGCCTTCAGCGCAGCGCGCGTGGCCGGGAAATCGATCGCCGTCATTGCGCTCGCACGCGCCGAGACGAATTTCGTCGACAGCTTGGTCAGGTTCTGCTGGAGACGCTGGTCGGCGAGATTCTGGCCCGCGCGCGCCTTGAATTGCATCGATTGAACTTGCATGAGGCGGCCTTGGAGAGAAGGTGGGAAGCGCGGCGGCGAGCGAACTTATGCGTCGCCGGCGAGGACCTGCGCGATGTGCAGAACGCGCGTCGTGGCATCGCCGTTGCGCCTCAGGCGCCCTTCTACATTGAGCATGCAGCCGAGGTCGCCGAGCACGACCGCGCCGGCGCCGCTTGCCTGAATATTCGCGCACTTCTCGTCGACGATCGCCGTCGAGATATTGCCGTACTTCACGGCGAACGTGCCGCCGAAGCCGCAGCAGTGCTCGCAGCCCTTCATTTCGGCGACCGCCACGCCGGCTTGCGCGAGCAGCGCGCGCGGCTGGGCCTTGACACCAAGCTCTCTCAAGCCCGAGCACGAATCGTGATAGGTGACCGTTCCCTCGAACCCAATCGGGCCCAGCTCGATTTTCGCGACGGTGACGAGGAAATCGGTCAGTTCGAAGACTTTCGGACGCAGCCGCCCGTAGCGGCTCATCAGTTCGGGATCGTCGGCGAACAAGTCGCCGTAATGCACACCAATCATGCCGCCGCACGAGCCCGACGGCACCACGACGTAATCGTATTGCTCGAACTCGCGCAGCGTCTTTTCGGCGAGATCGCGCGCGAGGCGCCGGTCGCCGGAGTTATACGCAGGTTGCCCGCAGCAGGTCTGCGCAGGTGGAACGACGACTTCGAAACCCGCGCGCTCGATCAGCTTGATGACGGAAAACCCGATTTCCGGGCGCATCAGGTCAATCAGGCAGGTAACGAACAATCCGACTCGCATAGCCCCTCCTTCGAGAAAACATCTGCGATTATCCGCTGTTTGCTTCGCATCTCCAACGCCAAAGCACGGCGGAAAGCCCTAATCGGCGGCCCGAGATTTCATTCAAACGCCGTTCGCTTTTTTCACGATACGAGATACAATCGATTTTCCCGCTGTTGACGCGTCAAACGATTTTCCACGATGAGCGAAACGAATCCGGATTCCAAAACGTCGATTCAGGTCATCGAGCGCATGATGCGCCTGTTGGACGCCCTCGCCTCCCATACCGACCCGGTCAGCCTCAAGGAACTTGCGCAGCGCACCGATCTGCATCCGTCAACGGCTCACCGCATTCTGAACGACATGGTGACCTGCCGGCTGGTGGACCGCTCCGACCCCGGCACCTATCGACTCGGCATGCGCCTGCTGGAACTCGGCAATCTCGTCAAAGCGCGCCTTTCGGTGCGCGACGCCGCACTGCAGCCGATGCGCGAACTGCACCGGCAGACGGGGCAAACCGTCAATCTATCGGTGCGGCAGGGCGACGAGATCGTCTATATCGAGCGCGCCTATTCGGAGCGCTCGGGCATGCAGGTGGTGCGGGCGATCGGCGGACGCGCGCCGCTGCATTTGACTTCCGTCGGCAAGCTGTTTCTCGCGGCCGACGAATCCTCGCGAGTCCGCGCCTACGCGACGCGCACCGGTCTTTCGGGACATACGCAAAACAGCATTACCGATATCTCGAAGCTCGAGCGTGAGCTGCTGCACGTCCGGCAGCAAGCCTGCGCGCGCGATAACGAAGAGCTTGAATTAGGCGTGCGCTGTATCGCGGCAGGGATTTACGACGATACGGGCAAGCTGGTCGCGGGCCTGTCGCTCTCGGCGCCGGCCGACCGGCTGCAGGACGCGTGGCTCGGTCAATTGAGCCGAACCGCTCTCGTGATTTCGGAATCGCTTGGCTATCGGCCCGAAGCGGCGCAGTCGGACGCTCATAAGCGCGCCTGACGGGCAATAAATAGCCCGTGAAAGCAAAAGCCCCGCAACCGCGGGGCTTTTGCTTTTCAGTCAGGAACGCACTCGAATCACGTGCCGCTGCCGCCTGCGTCGGCGCTGGTGATGCGCTGAGCACCGCCTGCGTCGAGCCAATTGCGCACGCGCGTCGCGTCGGCAAATCGCGAGTACTTGCCCGACGAATCCAGCAACACCATGATCACCGGACGGCCTTCGATCGTCGCCTGCATCACGAGGCACTCACCCGCTTCGTTGATGAAGCCCGTCTTCTGCAGGCCGATATCCCAAGTCGGATTGCGCACCAGCGCATTCGTGCTGCGATAGGGGATCGTGCGCTTGCCGGTGAAAACGTCGTAGCTCTCGTCGGTCGAGAACTTGCGGATCAGCGGATATTGATAGGCCGCGTTGACCATCTTCACGAGATCGCGCGCGCTCGACACGTTCTCGCTCGTCAAGCCGGACGGGCTCTCGAAGTGCGTATCGGTCATGCCGAGCTGCTTCGCCTTCGCGTTCATTGCTTCGAGGAACGCCGGGCGGCCACCGGGGTAGTAGCGCGACAGCGCCGCGGCCGCGCGGTTTTCCGACGCCATCAGCGCAATATGAAGCATGTCCTCGCGCGAAAGCACGGAGCCAACCGACAGGCGTGAGCCAGTGTTCTTGATG
>DATGHJ010000050.1:0-4242 GCA_035308085.1 Trinickia sp.
GAGCCCGGCTTCGAGGGCCAACTGCACGCGTTCAATCTGTTCAAGTATCTGTCGCGCTCGGACGTCACGTGGAATCCCTCGGTGACGTCGGTATGCGGCCAGAGCCTGTTCTGCCCGACCACCGAGGAGTTCATCCTGCCGGTCTTTCACGGCAACGATCGCGTCGAATGGTTCCTGCAGCTCTCCGACGAGATCGTCTGGGACATCGGCGACAAGAACACCGGCGCGCCGCGCGCACGCATCACGATGCGCGCGGGCGACATCTGCGCGATGCCGGCCGATATCCGTCACCAGGGCTATTCGACGAAGCGCTCGATGCTGCTCGTCTGGGAGAACGCGACGCCCGGCCTGCCCAAGCGCTACGAGAGCGGCGAGCTGCAGCCGTATCCGGTCGATTTCTGAAGCGGCGCGTCCGCATCCAACGAGGACCCTTCATGCAAACCCAACTCTTCATCGACGGCCGCTTCACGGACGCCGTCGAAGGCGGCACGATCGACGTGCTCAATCCGCACGACGGCACGCTGATCGCGAAGATCGCCGCCGCCACGGCCGCCGATGTCGATCTCGCGGTGGACGCCGCCGCGCGTGCGTTCCCGAAGTGGGCGGCGCTGCCCGCCGCCGAGCGCGGCCGCCTGCTGCTGCGTCTTGCCGACGCCATCGAAGCGAACGCCGAGGAGCTCGCGCAGCTCGAATCCCTCGACACGGGCCATCCGATCCGCGACTCGCGCGCGCTCGACGTGCCGCGCACGGCCGCCTGCTTTCGCTACTTCGGCGGCATGGCCGACAAGCTGCAAGGCTCGGTGATTCCCGTCGAAGCGGGCTTTCTCAACTACGTGCAGCGCGCGCCGATCGGCGTGGTGGGCCAGATCGTGCCGTGGAATTTTCCGCTCATGTTCACGAGCTGGAAGATGGGTCCGGCACTCGCGGCCGGCAACACGGTCGTGCTCAAGCCGTCCGAGATCACGCCGCTTTCCACACTGCGCATCGTCGAGTTGATGGCCGAAGTCGGTTTTCCCGAAGGCGTCGTCAACATCGTTCCGGGGTATGGGCATACCGCGGGTCAGCGGCTCGCGCAGCACGAAGGCGTCGGCAAGATCGCGTTCACGGGTTCGACGGCGACGGGGCGGCGCATTGTCGAGGCGTCGCAGGGCAATCTCAAGCGCGTGCAGCTCGAACTGGGCGGCAAGGGGGCCAACATCGTGTTCGACGACGCGGACCTCGACGCGGCGCTCAACGGCGCCGCCTGGGCGATCTTCCACAACCAGGGCCAGGCGTGCATTGCCGGCTCGCGCCTCATCCTGCACGAGCGCATCGCCGACGCATTCCTCGAGCGTTTCACGTCGCTCGCTTCCTCGATCCGGGTCGGCAATCCGCTCGACCCCGAGACGGAGATGGGGCCGCTCACCTCGAAGCAGCATCAGGAACGCGTGCTGGCGTTCGTCGACGTGGTGCGCGAGGAGGGGGGCCGCGTGCTCGCGGGCGGCAGCGCCCCGCATGATGCGGCGCTTGCGAACGGCTACTACGTGCGCCCGACGGTGGTCGAAGCCGCCGGCCCGAACGACCGCGTGGCGCAGGAGGAGGTGTTCGGCCCGTTCGTGACGGTGCTGCGCTTTCGCACCGACGAGGAGGCGTTGGCCATTGCCAACGGTACGGCATACGGTCTCGGCAGCGGCCTATGGACGCGCGAGCTCTCGCGCGCGCATCGGCTGGCCGGACAGATTCATGCAGGCATGTGCTGGATCAACTGCTACAAGCGCGTCAATCCGGGCAGCCCGTTCGGCGGCGTGGGACAGTCGGGCTATGGCCGCGAAATGGGCTTCGAGGCCATGCACGATTACACGGAAGCCCGTTCGGTCTGGGTCAACGTGGACGGCCACGTGCCGCCGCACTTCAAGCGCTGAGGCCGGCAATGGAGCACTTCGTCTATCAGGGCATGCCATCGCGCGTGGTCTTCGCTTGGGGCGCGCTCGCCACGCTGCCGGCGGAACTCGAGAGGCTAGGGGCGCGGCGTGCGCTGATCCTGGCGACGCCCGAACAGCGTGCGCTGGCCGACCGGGTGGCGGGTGTGCTCGGCGCGCGCGCGGCGGGTGTTCACGCTCAGGCCGTCATGCATGTGCCGATCGAGGTGGCGCGCGCCGCGCGCGCCGCCGCGGCGGCACTCGATGCGGACTGTTGTATCGCCGTGGGCGGCGGCTCGACGATCGGGCTCGGCAAGGCGATCGCGCTCGAGTCGCCGCTGCCGATAGTCGCGGTGCCCACGACCTACGCGGGCTCGGAGATGACGCCGATCTACGGCCTGACAGAAGGACGTCTCAAGCGGACCGGCCGCGACATGCGCGTGTTGCCGCGCACGGTGATCTACGATCCGTCGCTCACGCTTTCGCTGCCGGCGGACATCTCGGCGGCCTCGGGTATGAATGCCATGGCGCACGCGGTGGAAGCGCTCTACGCCGAAGATGCGAATCCGGTCATCAGCCTCATGGCCGAGGAGTCGATTCGCGCGCTGGGCGTTGCGCTGCCCGCCATCGTGCGCGCGCCGGACGATGCGCAGATGCGAAGCCGCGCCCTGTACGGCGCGTGGCTCGCCGGCACGTGCCTCGGCGCGGTCGGCATGGCATTGCACCACAAGCTTTGCCATACACTCGGCGGCACCTTCAATCTGCCGCACGCGCAGATACACGCGGCGATGTTGCCGCATACCGCGCACTACAACCATGGTGCGGCGCCGGAAGCGCTTGCGCGCGTGGCGCGAGCGTTGGGCGGCGGCGACGCTGCCGAGGCGGGGGGGCGGCTGTTCGCGTTGAACCGCGCGCTCGGCGTTCCAACGTCGCTCGCGGCGATCGGCATGCCGGAGCAAGGGCTCGACGAGGCTGCGGATCTCGCCTGCAAGAGTCCGTATGCCAATCCGCGTCCGGTGGAGCGCGAGGCGCTCCGCGCGCTGCTCGAGCGGGCATGGCAGGGTGTCGCGCCAGCTTGAGCGCCGCGCCGATTGGATAGGGGAAAACATGTCGACGAACGTCGTTCTGAACCGGAGCTGAAGGCGATGGCACGCTACTTCGCGGTTTTCGCAACCGACAAACCTGGCATGCGCGATGTACGCGAGCGAGTCCGTCCAGTGCATCGCACCTACTTACGGAGCGCTCTGAAGCATGGTGTGTTCGTCCGTCTCGGCGGACCCACGCTCGCACCGCAATGCGACACGATGAACGGCACATTGCTGGTGATCGAAGCTGAAGCCATCGACGACGTCATGGCGTTCGTCAGCAACGATCCGTACATGCGGGCGGGGTTGTTCGAGCGGGTCGAAATCCGCCCGTGGGACTGGAGCCTTGGCAATCCCGAGCGGAGGGTGTGAGGCGATGGGCGGAATATCGTTGTGCCGTGTCGACGACGTTCAGGACGGCGGCGCGCGAGTGGTCGCGCCAGCGCAGGCGGAGCGCTCGATCTTGGTGGTGCGGCGGGGCGAGCAGGTTTGGGCTTATGTCAACCGCTGTCCGCATTTTTCGGTGCCGCTCGACTTCGAGCCCGGGGAGATATCGTGCTATCGGGCACAGGTCTTGATGTGCGCGCATCACAGCGCGCTGTTTCGTTTCGATGATGGGCACTGCATAGAAGGACCCTGCGCGGGGGCGAGGCTTGAAGCGGTGGCCGTCGCGGTGGATTCCGACGGCGCGATTATCTTGAGCGGGGAGACGGAAAGTCGTGCGTCGGGTAACAGGCCGGCGTGAATACGCCTTTCGCGTGGCGGCTTCTCATCGAGACGGTTGAGAAGACGAGGCCGACGACGCTCCGGCGCCAAGCTTCGGAAGCAAGCGAACGTAGACCAGCTCACTCAGTAGTTCCACCAGCGTTTGCGTAACGATAACCGCGGGTAGCACGGGAATCGCGCCAGGTACCGCAAAGGCAAGAGCCAGAACCACCAGTGAGTTGCGGGTCGAAGCGCTAAAAGCAACCGCCCGCGCGGCGGCGTTGTCGAGCTGGAAAGCCCGAGCGACGCCCCATCCCAGCAACGGTGCGGCAATCGAAAACGCGACGTAGATCGGCGCGACGGTCAGCGCCGACCCAACGGCAGGCGCAAGCCGGGGCACCACCGATGCGATAACCACGAACAGTACCAAAGCCGTTGACGGTACAGGCAGCACGCCCAGTGCAGCGGAAATACGCTCTCCGGCCCAGTGCCGCGAAGCCCATGACTGCATCGCGACCGCAAGGACGAGCGGCACGGCAATGAGCCAGACGAAC
>DATGHJ010000051.1:0-3169 GCA_035308085.1 Trinickia sp.
ATCGGCAATAGCTTCGGCTTCGGCGATGGCAAGTGGGTGCAGCTCGATGTCGAGGCGATCAGCGTGGGCGCCGACGGGACCGTCTATACCAACGCGCCGTGGGACGAGAGCGGCAGCGAAGTCGGCGCGTACAAGGGCGGCGACAAGGTCGCGGTGGCCGGCAACACGCACGGCTGGGGCAACGCGGGCGGCGACGCGGTCGCGTCGAACGCGACGTATCTGTACGCGGGCATCTCGATCGGCAATGAGAACGACGCGCTCGTCGGCAGCGACTATCCGCCTGCCGGCACGACGTATTACGGCATCACCCGCCGCTTGATCAGCAACATCGCGACCGGTGCGCCGTTCGCGAGCGGCACCGGCAACAGCGCCAACACCACGAAAAACAGCTTCCTGCGCGTGAACGCGGTGCCCACGGGTACGGATGCGAGCATCCGCGGGCTCGCGGCCACCGCGACGCAGTTGTTCGTCGCGAACACCTACGCGAACCGGATCGAAGTCGACGACGCGAACACGATGCGTCGCGTGACCTCGTGGACGGTGCCGTCGCCGGGGCGCATCGCGATCGACACCGACGGCACGCTGTGGGTCATTCAGGGGCTGCAGGACCCCGCTGGCCGCAGCATCGCGCACTATTCGCCGACGGGCGCGCTGATCGGCAGCGCCGTGTCGTTGCCGCCGACGACGGTGCCCGTCGACCTGACGATCGCGCCGTCGGGCCAGTTGCTGGTCGCGGACGGCGGGCCGTCGCAGCAGATCCTCGTCTACCACCAGACGGCGTCCGGGCAGACCTTGCTGGCGGGCGAGTTCGGCACGCATGGCGGTATCTTCCATCCGACCGAAGGCGTGCCGGGCAAGTGGCGCTTCAACGGCATCACGGGCATCGGCTTCGACGCGGCCGGCAACTTCTATGTCGCGCAGAACGGCTTCGGCCCGCGCGCATTCGGCTCGACGTTCGACGGCGAGGGCACGGTGCTCGAAAGCTACGGATGGCCGTCGCATGATTTGAATTGGCGGCTCTACGGACTGACGTTCGTCGATGGCGGCTCGTTCGATCCGCTCCAGCCCGCGAGCGTCTTCACCGGCTCGAAACACTTCTCTCTCGACTACCGGCAAACGACGCCGGGCTCGGAGTGGAGCTACGCGGGCTTCACGCTCGACCGCTTCCAGTATCCCGACGATCCGACGTTCCACCTGCCCAAAGGCGTGCGCGGCGAACCGATGGTGCGCCGCGTGAACGGCAAGCTGCTGCTCTATACGGTCGACATGTACTCGCATTACTTGAGCGTCTATCGCTTCGATCCGGCGAATGACGGCCAGGTCGCGATTCCGTCCGGCTTTTTTGCCGAGAATCCGATTCCCGGCACGTGGCCGGTCGGGCAGCCGACGTACGGCGAATGGATGTGGCGCGACGCCAATGGCGACGGCCACGTCGACGCGAGCGAGATCACGGCGAATCCGTCCTCGGGCAATACGGTCGAAGACGGCTTCTGGTGGGTCGACAGCCTCGGCAACATCTGGATCGGCGAGTTGGGCAGCGGCATCCGCGAGCTGCCGCTGCAGGGCTTCGATTCGTTCGGCAACCCGATCTACACGTATGCGAGCGCAAAGAGTTACCCGATGCCACAGCCGTTCTCGCGCGTGGCGCGCATCGTCTACGACGCGTCGAGCGATGCGATGTACGTGTCCGGCTATTCGAGCGCGTATCCCTATGACGCCTCGCATTGGAAAGAGGCGGGGCGCCTGCTCGTGCGCTACGACAATTGGAGTTCGGGCACGCCGCAAGCGCGCTACACGATCATGCTGCCCTGGAACGTGTCGGCCGATCCGCAGCAGACGCCGGTCGGCGTCGCCGTGGCGGGGAACTACATTTTCGTGGCCGAGCTGTATACGGACCGCGTCGATGTCTACGACGCGCGCGACGGGCAGCAGGTCGGGTACATGACGCCGGGGGCGTCGGTGGGCGGCACGTCGGGCTGGGTCGACGTGTACCTCGGCATCAGCGCGATCGAACGCAGCAACGGCGAGTACGTCGTGCTCGTCGAAGACGATGCGCGCGCGAAGATCCTGATGTATCGATGGACCCCTTGAGCGATACCAGCGCTCTTTTATCTCGCGATAGGATGCGCGCCATGGCGCAGCCGCGGTTGCCGCTCTCGACCCCGGCAAGACACGGCTCGAGGTGCCGATGACCCACGTGTTCCCGCATCGGCCGGAGATCTATTCGGGCGCGTGAGGTAGACGGCGTCGCTCGCGTCGGGCCGCTAAAATAGGTGCTTTTTTGGATTCCAGCATGACCGAAAACGAAGCGCTGCAACTGGCGACTCATCGCCACTACAAGGGCGGGCTCTATCGCGAGATTGGCGTCGCGAAGCATTCGGAGACCGAGGAACTGCTCGTCGTCTACGAACATCTGTGGCCGCATGAGCGCGGGCTGTGGGTGCGTCCCGCAGAGATGTTCAATGGCGTGCTCGCGGATGGCTCGCCGCGTTTCAAGCGGTTGCCGCCGCAGCAGGCCGCTTGAAACGCTCGATTCGCTGAGTCGCTGGCGGTCATTCGACCGCCAGCAAACCCTCCGCCAATTTTCTAGGCGCCGAGCCGACTGCGATTTGCGGTGTGCCGTGCCAATCGGCGCAACGTTGCACGGCGCGCCGCAAATCCGCGATGAACCCCGTGCCGATCCGCACGCCGGGCTCCACGTGCACCGCCTTCAACTCGAACACGCTGCTGGCGCGGTGCGCCTTCGCATCGACGCGTCCGACCAGCTTGCCCCGGCTCAGCACCGGCAGGCAGAAGTAGCCGAACTTGCGCTTGGCGGCCGGCGTGTAGCACTCGATCGCGTAGTCGAAATCGAACAGCGCGGTGGCGCGCTTGCGGTCCCAGACGACCGGATCGAACGGCGAGAGCAGCGTCGTGACGGTCGAACGTACGCGCGAATTCGCGGCGTCGTCGATCAGCGGTTCCAGCTCGCGCGAGACGAACACGTCTTCCTTCCAGCCTTCGACACGCACCGGAATCACCTCGCCCGCATCCGCGAGCGCGTGAAGATCCGCTGCATAAGGACGCTTCGCGAGCCGGTAGTAATCGGCGATCCAATCGGCGCGGATCACGCCGAGCGCACGGCAGGTCCTGGCGACGAGCGTTTGCTGCACGGCGTCCGCTGGCGGCA
>DATGHJ010000052.1:0-3236 GCA_035308085.1 Trinickia sp.
CTGTCGGGCGCCGAGCTGCCGGAAGAGCAGAAGCCGCGCTTCGCAGAATTGCAGGAGCAGCAAGCGGCGTTGTCGAAAGCGTTCTCCGACCACGTGCTCGACGCTACCAACGCCTACGCCTACATCGTGACCAGCGAGGCCGACCTGGCGGGTCTGCCCGACGACGTCGCCGAAGCGGCGCGCGAAACCGCCCAGCGCGACGGCAAGGAAGGCTGGAAATTTACGCTGCACTTCCCGTCCTACTTCCCGGTGATGCAGTACGCGGAAAACCGCGCGATGCGCGAGGCGATGTATCGCGCCTACGTGACGCGCGCATCCGAGCTTGGCGCGCTGTACGGCAACGGCAAAGCGGATTGGGACAACACCGCCAATCTCGCCGATCAGTTGAAGCTGCGCCGCGAGGAAGCGCAAATGCTCGGCTACCAGAACTTCGCCGAAGTCTCGCTTGCACCGAAGATGGCCGAATCGCCCGCCCAGGTCGTCGCGTTCCTCGAAGACCTCGCCAAGCGCGCACGTCCTTTCGCCGAGCAAGACTGGAAAGAGCTGCGCGAATTCGCTGCCACGGAACTCGGCATGGCCGAAATGCAGCCGTGGGACGTCGCGTTCGCAGGCGAGCGCCTGCGTCAGAAGCGTTATTCGTTCTCGGAAAACGAAGTCAAGCAATACTTCCCCGAAGAGGCCGTGCTGAAGGGGCTGTTCAAGGTTACCGAGACACTCTTCGGCGTCAGCATCCGCCGCGACCAGGCGGCCACGTGGCATCCCGACGTACGCTTCTTCCGCGTCGAGAACAAGGACGGCTCGCTCGTCGCGCAGTTCTATCTCGACTTGTACGCGCGCGAAGGCAAGCGCGGCGGCGCATGGATGGACGATGCGCGCTCGCGCCACAAGCGCACCGAAGGCGGCGTGCAGACGCCGGTCGCCTATCTGACTTGCAACTTCTCGGCACCGGTCGGTGGCAAGCCGGCCTGCTTCACGCACGACGAAGTCATCACACTGTTCCACGAGTTCGGCCATGGCCTGCATCACATGCTCACGCGCGTCGACGAACTCGGCGTGTCGGGCATCAACGGCGTCGAATGGGACGCGGTCGAGCTGCCGTCGCAGTTCATGGAGAACTTCTGCTGGGAGTGGGACGTGCTGACCGACATGTCGTCGCATGTCGAAACCCGCGCTACGCTGCCGCGCGATCTCTTCGACAAGATGCTCGCCGCGAAGAACTTCCAGAGCGGGCTCGGCACGCTGCGGCAAATCGTGTTCTCAATGTTCGACATGATCCTGCACGTCGATTTCGATCCGGCCGCGCAGAAGAACGCGACCGATCTCGCGCGCGAGATCAACGAGCGCTTCCATGTCATTCCGCAGGCGCCGTTCTCGCGCTGGCCGAACACGTTCAGCCATATCTTCGCGGGCGGCTATGCGGCGGGCTACTACAGCTACAAGTGGGCCGAGGTGCTGTCCGCCGACGCCTATGCCGCGTTCGAAGAAGCCGCCAAGGCCGCGAGCGGCAGCGTGCTCGATGCGGCGACCGGCACGCGCTATCGTCGCGAGATTCTCGAAGTGGGCGGCAGCCGGCCCGCGATGGAGTCGTTCAAGGCGTTCCGCGGCCGCGAACCGCAAATCGACGCGCTGCTGCGTCACAGCGGCATGACGGCTAACGCTGCGCACTAAACCGCGCGTAGTATCCCGCGGCGTGCCGCCCGTGCAGGTTGACCGGTTGCGCGCCGCGCGGACTCATCGATCAAGCTTGAAGTCGATTTCCGCAGGCCGGCCTTCGAGCGATAGTGTCGCGTGCGCCGCGGGCGTTCGCGCCACCACTCTGCCCCGTCTCACCACCGCAAGCCGCGCGGCACGCAGGCGGATCGCTTCGATCGGATCGCGCGCATCGAGCAGTACGCAGTCGGCGTAGCAGCCGGGCGCGATCCCGTAGCCTTCCAGACCGAGGATCCGCGCCGCGTTGGCCGTCACCGCATCGAACGAGGCGCACAGCGCTTCGACGCCCGTCATCTGCGCGACATGCAGCCCCATATGCGCGACTTCGAGCATGTCCGCTGAGCCGAGGCTGTACCACGGGTCCATCACGCAATCGTGCCCGAACGCGACATCGATGCCCGCCGCCAGCATCTCCGGTACGCGCGTCATGCCGCGCCGTTTCGGATACGTATCTGAACGGCCCTGCAGCGTGATATTGATCAGCGGATTCGCAATCGCCGCGACGCCGGCCTCGCGCATCAGCGGCAGCAGCTTGCTCACGTAGTAGTTGTCCATCGAGTGCATCGATGTCAGATGCGAGCCCGCGACGCGTCCGTGAAGCCCAAGCCGGTGCGTTTGCGCGGCGAGCGTTTCAATGTGTCGCGACATCGGGTCGTCGGATTCGTCGCAGTGCATGTCGACGCGCAAGCCTTTCTCGGCAGCGAATTCGCACAGCAGGCGCACCGACTCGGCGCCATCGGCCATTGTCCGCTCGAAGTGCGGAATGCCGCCGACGACATCGACGCCCATCTCGATCGCGCGCTTCAAGTTGTCGAATGCGCCCGGGCTGCGCAAAAGGCCGTCCTGCGGAAACGCGACCAATTGCAGATCGAGATACGGCGCCACGCGCCGCTTCACTTCGAGCAGCGCCTCGACGGCAAGCAAGCGCGCATCGCAGACGTCGACGTGCGAGCGAATTGCCAGCAGCCCTCGCGCGACGGCCCAGTCGCAGTACTCCAGCGCGCGTTCGATCAGCGCTTCTTGTGTGAGGTGCGGCTTGAGCTCGCCCCAAAGCGCAATGCCTTCGAGCAGGGTGCCCGACGCGTTGACGCGCGGCAGTCCATATGAAAGCGTCGCGTCCATATGGAAGTGCGCATCAACGAACGGCGGCGCGACCAGCAGGCCGGCTGCGTCGATTTCTTCGCGCCCAGTGGCCGCGAGCCGCGGTTCGACTGCGACGATGCGCTCGCCGTCGATGCCGATATCGACCGGCTCGTCTCGATGTGCGATGTGAGTCGTGAGTGCTGCGCGGCGAATGATCAGGTCCATCGGCGGCTCCCGGGGGCGCTCGTTAGTGTGGGCTCAATTCTAGCGATCCCGCTCCCCATCCGGTGTATCGGCGCCCGGCGTATCGACGCCCGGCACATCCTCGAACAACGCAAACTGCCCGTGCAGCGCCGGGTCGGCTTCTTCGAGACGCACGCCGACACCCAGTAATCGAACCGGCCGCTTACGCCGCGCCAAGCCTGTTTCAAGCAACCCCAGCA
>DATGHJ010000053.1:0-5441 GCA_035308085.1 Trinickia sp.
CGTGCGCATGCTCGACTACGGCCAGCAGCCGCAGGCCGCTTGCGATGCGCCGCGCTGGAAGGTCAATCACGACTTCACGATCGATATCGAAGCGACGCTCGACGTGAATACCGCGCGCGCACTCGAAGCCCGCGGTCATACGATTCAGTCCATCGACGACCCGTATATGGATTTCGGTTCGGGCCAATTCATCTGGAAGCTCGATCGCAACGATCCCGAGCGCGGCTATGTCGCGGCCAGCGACAGTCGCCGTGATGGGGTCGCGGCAGGATTTTGAGCGGCGTTATATCGTGTAACGAATGGCACTAAACGACTGCGAAACGAATCGTTGCGCGCCGGTGTGTGAGGCGCGTGGCCACGCATATTCTCATTGCGGATGACGGCGGTCGTGCACTTTTGAGAATGCGGTCTAACTTTGAGATAGGGGACCAAGGAACTGCAGGCGCGCGGCATGGTCTGTGCTACGTACCGGCAGCTTCGCGAAAGTCCGGCTAAGATTCCGAATATATAAGGCTTAACAAACTCAATTGCGCTGTATTCAACGCGGATTCGGCAACGCGCTTCAAAGGCGCGGTATGCGCAGGCCACAGAATTGAATGCGGCTTTGGGAGCGCAACGTATGCAACCTGACTCCAACCACGTGATGCCCTGGCGTATCGAGGACATCGATCTCACGCGGATCGATCGACAGCGTGCCGCGGCAAACGAGGATCTCTTGCTGTTGCTCTGCGCCGCATCGTTCATCGAAAGCGGCACCGACCTCTACACCAGCAATCTCACCACGTTCTTCAACGGCGATCCGGAAGTGTCCGCGTGGCTCAACAACGAATGGGAGCCTGAGGAGCTGCAGCACGGCCGTGCCTTGAAGGCGTATATCCACTATGTGTGGCCGGAATTCGACTGGGACACGGCCTTCCGTCATTTCTTCGACGAGTATTCGAAGACGTGCTCGGTCGAACAATTCGAGAAGAGCCGCGCGCTCGAGATGGTCGCGCGCTGCGTCGTCGAGACGGGCACGGCTACGCTGTACCGCGCGATCAACGAGTGTTCGGACGAGCCCGTGCTCAAGGAGCTCACCGACAACATCCGCACCGACGAAGTCCGCCACTACAAGCATTTTTTCAAATACTTCAAGAAGTACAACAAGACCGAGGGCAACGGCCGGCTCGCGGTGCTCGGCGCGCTGATGCGGCGAGTCATGGAAATCAAGAACGAGGATTCGGAAATCGCGCTGCGGCACGTGTTCGCGATTCGCTACCCCGAGCGCGTCAACGATTCGAACTACAACAAGGATCGTGCGGCGCGCGTCAATGCGCTGGTGAGGCGCAATCTGTCGGCCGATATGTGCGTGAAGATGCTGCTAAAACCGCTCGATCTGCCCGCGAAGATTCAGCCGGGCGTGCACTATCCGCTTGCGAAGATCACGCAGCACGTCTTCTTTCGCTAGGCAGATGGCGTGATGCACGCCGCTCGTTTGTGCTACAACGAAATGGCCCGCTCGATGCGGGCCATTTTCATTTGCACGGGTTCCGCACGAAATACGCTGATGAGCGAGGCAAGCCATGTCCGACCCCACTTCTCGCGAAACCGCGCTGGAGCAAGGCGCTTTCGATGAATGGCCGCCCGAATTGCGCGCCCTGTTCGATGGTACGGCGCTCGCCGCCAAGGTGGGCTTTACGGCGTCGCTGGTGACGATCGATGTGAACGGTCATGCGCGCACGTCGCTGTTGAGCGCGGGCGAGTTGTATGCGCCCGATTCGCGCACGCTGTGCTTCGCGCTATGGCCGAACTCGCGCGCGGCGCGCGCGCTGCATGAGCGCGCTCAGGCCGCGTTGACCTTCACGCACGACGAGGCGTTTTATCAAGTGCAGCTCGATGTGCAGCCGCTAACGAACGACGAGGACGATGAACGTGCCGCGCCGGGATCGTTGGCGTGCTTCGCCGGCTCGATCGACACGGGCGAATCGCAGCGCGTTCGCTATGCGCGCTTGACGAGCGGCATCACGTTCGAATTGGAAGAGGGGAGAGACGCGGTGCTCGATCGATGGCAACGGCAGATCGAGCACCTGAGACAAGCCGCGAGCGGCGCAGCGGGCCGCTGACGGATAACGGGTTATCGCGCCGCGATCAACGGCCGCGCTGACCGTTGCGCGTGGGTTGTCCGCGGCGTGACGTATCGCTGCGCGGTGCGCCGCCGAGCAGCGCGCCGGGGTTGCCTTGCGCCTTGCGGTTGCCTGCATGGCCGTTGTTTGCGGAAGCGTTGTCGTGCTTCGGTGCCGATGCTTTGCGAGCGGGGGCGCGGCGTGCATCTTGACGCGGCTGCGCCGGTGCGGCCGCGCCTGCCGGCGCTGGACGACCTTGGCGTGCTCCCGCCTCACTGCCGCCTTCACGACGAGGCGCTTGCTGAGCACGCTGCCCTTGCTTCGCGGCCGCCGGTGCCGCGCCTTCGCGTCGCGCTGCGCCGCCTTGAGCTTGCCCACGAGCTTGCCCCTGACCTTGACGCGGCTGACGGCCACCGCCCCCGCCGCCGCCGCCACCGCCTTGTCCGCGGCGTAGAATCGGCTCGGGCTTCGCATTCGGATCGGGTTCGAAGCCCGCGATCACTTCCTGCGGCACGCTGCGCTTGATGAGCTTCT
The DNA here is from genome assembly GCA_035308085.1 of Trinickia sp. GTDB lineage: Bacteria > Pseudomonadota > Gammaproteobacteria > Burkholderiales > Burkholderiaceae > Trinickia_A. The sequence continues at coordinate 2,637 of DATGHJ010000053.1, forward strand.
CGATGTCCTTGAGCAACTGCAGTTCGTCGACGCAGACGAGCGACACCGCTTCACCGCTCGCACCCGCGCGCCCCGTGCGGCCGATCCGGTGCACGTAGTCCTCGGGCACGTTCGGCAGATCGTAATTGACGACGTGCGGCAGCTGATCGATGTCGATGCCGCGTGCGGCGATGTCTGTCGCGACGAGCACCTGTAGCGTGTTGTTCTTGAACTCCGCGAGCGCGCGTGTACGTGCCGACTGGCTCTTGTTGCCGTGGATCGCAAGGGCGCTGATGCCGTCCTTCGTCAATTGCTCGGCGAGACGGTTCGCGCCGTGCTTCGTGCGCGTGAAGACGAGCACCTGAAACCAGTTGTGCTGACGGATCAGATGCGTGAGCAGCTCGCGCTTGCGGTCGCGATCGACCGGATAGATCTTCTGCGCGACGGTTTCAGCCGTCGTATTGCGGCGTGCGACTTCGATCAGCGCGGGCGAGTCGAGCAGGTTGTCGGCGAGCGCCTTGATCTCGTCGGAGAACGTCGCCGAGAAGAGCAGGTTCTGGCGCTTCGGCGGGAGCTTCGCGAGCACGCGCTTGATGTCGTGGATGAAGCCCATGTCGAGCATGCGGTCGGCTTCGTCGAGCACGAGGATCTCGAGCTGCGACACGTCGATCGTCTTTTGCTGCATGTGATCGAGCAGACGCCCCGGCGTCGCGACGACGATATCGACACCGCGCCTCAACGCATCGATTTGCGGATTGATGCCGACGCCACCGAACATCACGGTCGACTTCAGCTTCAGATACTTGCCGTACGCGCGCACGCTTTCTTCGACTTGAGCGGCGAGCTCGCGCGTCGGCGTGAGGATCAGCGCGCGCACCGCTCGCTTCGCGTTGTGCGTGCCGGCTTGCGTCGATTCCAGGCGTTGCAGGATCGGCAGCGTGAAGCCGGCGGTCTTGCCGGTGCCGGTCTGCGCCCCGGCGAGCAGGTCGCCGCCGTTGAGGACGGCCGGGATCGCTTGTTTCTGGATCGGAGTGGGGGACGTGTAGCCTAGTTCGTGAACGGCTCGCACCAACGGTTCGGACAAGCCGAGAGAATCAAAGGACATAGTGGATCTTCTAGAAATTCGGGTAATGACGGCCGGCGCTTCACGCGAGCCCTGGGGCGCGAATAGCTGACGGCCGGGTAAATCGGCGGCGCAAAGGCGCGCCGCATAGCAGGCACGTGCATTCAAGACACGGTGCTGCGCGTTAAGTTGCATCGCCAAGCGAGTCCGCCGCGATGGGTTGACCGGACGCGTTACGCGACATACGCCGCGACGCTGACGAATTGACACAGGCTGCCGGCCAGCACGAACAGATGCCAGATGCCGTGACCGTGTCGAATGCGCTCGTCGTTGATGAAGAAATAGATGCCGGCGCTATAGATGATTCCGCCGGCAACGAGCCATGCCAGGCCCGCAGGCGGAAGCGCCGCAACGAGCGGACGGACGGCGACGAGCGCGAGCCATCCCATCAGCACATAAAGCACCATCGATACGCTGCGCGTGCGGCGCCCGAGCGTGAGCTCCTGCACGATACCGACCGCCGCCAGCCCCCAGCTCACGCCGAACAGCGACCAGCCCCACGGCCCGCGCAGCGTGACGAGCGTGAACGGCGTATAGCTGCCAGCGATCAGCAAATAGATCGCGGCGTAATCGCATTTTTGCAGGATTGCCTTGACGCGCGGATGACGGATGCTGTGATAGAGCGTCGAAATCGTGTACAGCACGAACAGCATCGAGCCGTAGACGCTGAAGCTCACCACCTTGTACGCATCGCCGTCGAGCGCGCCCATCGTGACGAGCGTCGCCAGCCCCGCCACCGCCAGCACGGCGCCGATCAGGTGACTGATGCTGTTGAAACGCTCACCGATATGCACGGCAAAACTCCCTAAATGCTTGGCGCTTGTGGCGCGAAGGCGAGGCTAGAACGGTCCGGTAAAACCCCCAGCCCTGAAAACGCGAAGGGCGCAGCCGCGGTTTCCCGCAGGCCGCGCCCTGTTGAGTCAGGCCGCGCTTAGTCGAGCGGCGCCGAACGCAAGTCGCTCACTTGTTGCGGCGACACCGCGGTGCCGTGGTTGCCCCACGTCTTCCGGATGTACGTCACGACCGCAGCCACTTCCTGATTCGACAGCGATTGAGCGAACGGCGGCATGCCGTGCGGCGTCGGATTGCCTTCCGTGCTCGGCGGGTAGCCGCCGTTCAGCACCATGCGGATCGGATTGACCGCCGACGGCATCTGAATCGACGGGTTGTTCGCGAGCGGCGGGAAGGCCGGCGGGAAGCCAAGACCGTTTTCCGCGTGGCACTTCGCACACTGACTGGTATAAATCTTATGACCCTGCTCCAACAGTTCGCTGCCGAACTGTTCGGACGTTTCCAGTTGCAACGTTTCCGGTGCTTCTTGCTTCTGCGGGATCGTCTTCAGGTACGTCGCCATCGCCGTGATGTCGTCGTCGGACAGGTATTGCAGGCTGTTGTGCACGACTTCGGCCATCGGACCGAACACGGCACCGCGCTGCGACACGCCGGTCTTCAGGAGAGCGGTGATGTCCTTGGTGTCCCAGTCGCCGAGGCCGGCTTCCTTGTTCGACGTCAACGACGGCGCATACCAGTTCTGGAGCGGGATCAAACCTCCGGCGAATGCTGCCGAGTTGACCGGGCCGCCCATTGCGTTGATCGACGTGTGGCACATGCTGCAGTGGCCGAGACCTTCGATCAGGTACGCGCCACGGTTCCATTCGACCGATTTGGTCGGATCCGCCTTGTACTCGCCTTCACGGAAGAAC
>DATGHJ010000054.1:0-2256 GCA_035308085.1 Trinickia sp.
CCTGCACCGGACTGCCGCCCGGGCTGTTGATGCGCAGGATCACGCCGACGGTGCCGTCGTCGTCGAAGGCATTGTCGAGCGCGGTGTTGATGTCTTCGGCGTTCGCGTTCGTATCGGACGAAATTTCGCCGTCGAGCGAGACGAGCGCGGTGTGTTGGCCGCCCGCCGAGACCTTTTCGCCGGAGAAATCAAACAGCCCCCAGACGACGAGCAGCAACACCGCGAGGAACGCGAAGCGGAAGAAGATTTTCCAGCGGCGCGCCGCGCGCTGTTCGTTGATGGCAGCAAGCGCGATGCGCTCGAGCGCCGCGCGCTCCCAGTTCGGCTCGCGCTCTGTGGCGCGCGCGCCGCCGTTTTCACGCGGCGAGGCCGGGCTGGAGGGTTCGTTGGGATCAGGAGTGAGGTTGTCGGCCATGCTTCGTCGATTTGGAAATCAAAGGGTGGCCGGACGCAGGTCGTCGTCGGGCAGCCAGAATACGGCGCGGCCTTGCGGCGTATCGCGCTCGTCGACCTGAACGGGACGCAGCCTGCCGCCACGGCACGGGCCGCCGACACAGCGCCCGGTGTCCGGCGCGTAAATCGCGCCGTGCGTGGCGCACATTAAGTATAAACCCGACGATTCGAAGAACTGCCCTTCCATCCAGTCGAGCTCCATCGGCACGTGCGCGCAGCGGTTCAAATAGCCGTACGCGCGGCCGTCGTAGCGCACGAAGAACACGACCGCGTCGCCACCGAGATAGGACACCGCCACGCGCACGCCCATCCCGCCGTCGACGAGTTCATCGGACGCGCAGACTCGCACCGGATCGAGCGCCGCGTCGCTCATGCGTAGTCCCGGAGCCACTGGGCGAGCGACGCGACGCTGTCGGCGACGAAGCGCGGCTCGAGCGCCGACAGCGCGCCAGCGGGATGCGCGCCGTAGGTCACCGCCACACTCGCAGCGCCCGCGTTGGTGGCCATCTGCAGATCGTGCGTGGTGTCACCGATCATGACCGTGCGCTCGAGATCCTGCCCCAATTCGCGCGTCAGCTCCTGCAGCATGGCCGGATGCGGCTTCGAAAACGTCTCGTCCGCGCAGCGGGTGCCGTCGAAAACGCTCGTCAGATGCATTTGGTCGAGCGCGCGATTCAGCCCTACCCGGCTCTTGCCGGTCGCCACGCCCAGCAGATAACCGACGTCGCGCAGTTCCTGCAGCATTTCGCGCACGCCGGCGAACAGCTCCTGGTATTGATCCTTGGCCAGATAGTGGTAACGGTAGCGCTCTGCGAGGCGCGGATAGTCGGACGGATCGAGCGTCGGCGCGGCGATTTGCAGAGCGTCGCGCAACCCGAGGCCGATCACGTAGCTCGCTGCCTCGTCCGCCGGCACCGGCAAGCCGAGGTCGCGGCACGCCGCCTGAATGCTGCGCGTGATGTGCGCCGTCGAATTCATCAGCGTGCCGTCCCAGTCGAAGACGATCAGGTCAAATTGCTGTCGAGCCATGCGTTTGTCGGTCCTCGTACTTGTTAAAGCGCGTCGCGCTGGGCGTTCTGGTCGCGCATTTCATTGAGCTGATTAATAAAGCTCCGGCATTCGGCGGGCAGCGGCGCGTCGAATTGGAGCGGCTCGCCGCTAATCGGATGCGTGAGGCGCAGCCGGTGCGCGTGCAGGAACATCCGCTTGAGGCCCGGGCGCGCGTTCGCGCGGGCCAGCGCCTTGTTCAGGGCGAAATCGCCGTATTTGGCGTCACCGACGATCGGCAGCCCCAGATGCGCCAGATGAACGCGAATCTGATGCGTGCGCCCGGTTTTCAGTTCCGCTTCGAGCAGCGCGTAGTCGGACCAGCGGTCGACCAGGTTGAACACCGTGTGCGACGGCAGCCCATCCGGCTGCACGCGCACGCGCCGCTCGCCGTCGGGCGTCGAATATTTGTGCAGCGGCTCCTTGACCGCGCGCCGGCGACCCCAGTCGCTCGACCACTCGCCGTGAACGCACGCGTAGTAGCGCTTGTCCATCTTGTTGTCGCGAATCTGCTCGTGCAGGCCGACGAGCGCCGCGCGCTTCTTGGCGAGCATCAGGATGCCGGACGTCTCGCGGTCGAGCCGGTGCACCAATTCGAGGAATTTCCCCTGCGGCCGCGCTTCGCGCATCTGCTCGATGACGCCGAACGCCACTCCGCTGCCGCCGTGCACGGCGACCCCGGACGGCTTGTCGATCACCAGCAGGTGTTCGTCCTCGAACAGGACGTCGAAGTGCGCGGCCGGCACCGGCGCGGCG
>DATGHJ010000055.1:0-3295 GCA_035308085.1 Trinickia sp.
CCGACTCGCCCACCTACAAGAAGTTGATCGAAATCCGCGACCGCATTATCGGCATGGGGGTGCAATGGCCGCCGGAAGAGCCGGAGCAAGTGCGTGCGCGCTGGGGTGATGCCAACGGGCGGGTGGACGACAGCCGGCATATTCAGTGACAGCACCGGGGCTTCCGCCGGAACCCGACGGCACATCCGACGCGCCGGCGGGCCGGGCGCGGAGCCCTCTTGACGCACGCCGCTCCGCCCGCTAAGCCCCGAACGAGCGCACTTTCTTGAGCAAGGCTGTGGTCGAGCGCTCATGCTCGAACGGAATCGCCAGGGCCTTGCCGCCCCAGCCGCGCACGAGCGCCGATTCCGGCAGCGCGTCCATGTCGTAGTCGCCGCCCTTCACGAGAATGTCGGGACGCACCGCCGCGATCAGGTCGACGGGCGTCTTCTCGTCGAAGCGCACCACCCAGTCGACACTCTCCAGCGCCGCCAGCAGCGCCATGCGATCGTCTTCGCGATTGATCGGACGATCGTCGCCCTTGCCGAGCATCCGCACCGACGCATCGCTGTTCACGCCGACGATCAGACACGCGCCGAGCGCCTTGGCGTCGGCCAGATAGGTGACGTGCCCGCGATGCAGGATGTCGAAAACGCCGTTCGTGAAGACGACCGGCCCCTTGAGCGTCGGGCGAAGCTGGACGAGCGCTTCACGCGTGATGAGCTTGCGTTCGAATGTGGCGGGCATGGTACGGAAGAGAAATCAAATCCGGATCGACATCCGGTCGACTCACTGTGGGCCTGAAGTAAGCGCTAAAGCGCCAGCTCCTGGCAACCACAACATGGGACCGGAGCGAGGCTCTGCATGGAGCCGGAGTAAGTACTGAAGCCCTAACTCCGGCCGACACGCTGAAGCGCTAACTCCGATCGACAAAAAAGCCCGCCGGATTGCTCCGGCGGGCTTTTTACCATAAATACTCAAGCGGGCTGCTGTTGAGCCGAACCTTGTTCGATCTGCAGACGCGCCACGACTTCCTTGCGATAGCGGTTCAGTTCCTGCGCCGTCGTGAACGTGCGCTCGAACAAGAGCGACATGTTGTGCAGAATGCGCTCGATCACCTTCTTCTCCCAGCCGTCGTCGAAGCGGATCTGCTCGTCGAGCCAGCGCTCGAGCCATTCGGGATCGGGCAGGCGCGACTGGATCGTATCGCGCGGGAACAGCGACTGGTTCACGTGCAGATTCGTGGGGTGCAGCGGCTTTTCGGTGCGGCGCGCCGACGCCATCAGCACGCCGATCTTCGCGAACGCCGCGCGCGCGACGTCGCCGAAATTGCCCATCGCCTTCTTCATGTAGCGCAGGTACGCGCCGCCATGACGCGCTTCATCGCGCGAGATCGTCTCGTAAATGTGCTTGATGACCGGCTCGGTGTGCCATTCGGCGGCACGGCGATACCAGTGATTGAGGCGGATTTCGCCGCAGAAGTGCAGCATCAGCGTTTCGAGCGGCGGAGCCGGATCGAACTCGAAACGCACCGCGTGCAGTTCCGCTTCGGTCGGCACCATCTCGGGCTTGAAGCGGCGCAGGTATTCCATCAGCACGAGCGAATGCTTCTGCTCTTCGAAGAACCACACGCTCATGAACGCCGAAAAATCGCTGTCGTGATGATTGTCGCGCAGGAACATTTCCGTTGCGGGCAGCGCGGACCACTCGGTGATCGCGTTCATCTTGATCGTCGCCGCCTGCTCGTCAGTCAGCAGCGACGCGTCGAACTTGTCCCAGGGAATGTCTTTCTCCATGTCCCATCGGACCGACTCGAGCGATTTGTAAAGTTCCGGATAAAGCATGGTGTTCATCGTCCCACCCCTGTTCTGTCGATCCGGCGTTAGCGCATTAGCGCTGACCCCGGTCCCATGCAACGCAACAACATTGCGACGCCTGTTCTTAACTCTTAACTGTTGCTGCAAACGTGGCAATCCACCCGCCATTGCAGCCAAGATTTCAATTTTACGCGGTAATTGAGCCGTCGGACGCATGTCGTCCGAAGAAGCCTCCGCGACTCTTTGCCCCGTTGCAGGAAGCGGACACTTCGTGCAGACAGGCACAAATCACGATGCGGAATGCCTTGTGCTTGTGATAGCGCCGGCTTTGCGTGACCGGCTGCGTATTGTGGGAGCCAAGCAGCGACCGTTTAACGGCGGCGCGACCGGCTGCTTGGAGCGGCCCTGCCGGAAGTCGCTGTTTTCAATGCACGCCAACGGGCGAAGAGCTTTCACAATAATAGCACGCCGGCCTTGCGCCAAAGGGCGCTCGGCCGTGCCGGGCGCGGTTGCCGGCCGTTAAGTCAGTACCCGCTTCGGACGCCGCCATTGCCGCCCGCGTGCTCTGCCGTCTCGATCCATTGCGCCAGCTGGTCGCGGCTCGCGAGCGTATCCCGGTAGCCGAGTTCGATCAGTTCGCGCGCGAACTCGGCCTCGAACAGCAGATAGCTCGCAAACGCCGCGCCCGCCGCACGATTGCCGCCAACCGCGCCCAACAGGCCGCGCACCGTCAGCGGCAGCCGCTTCAAGTGGCGCGCCGCGATCACTTCGATACGCTCGGACGGGGCTATCGCCAAAACGTCGACGTGACGCCAGCCGCTTTCCGGCTCCACCTGATGCGGCAGGTGCCGGACCATGCCGTTGATGTGCTCGATCCGCTCGATATCGGCGCCGATCGAGTCGAGAAAGACGCTCGCCAGCACCTGCTGCCCGATCTCCGCGAGCGACGGGTAGCCGCTTTCGACGCCGCTCGCCGCCGGCACCTCCGGACGCGGCGCGGCCGCGCCGAGCACGATGATGCGGTCCGCGCCGAAGTGGATCGCCGGGGAAAGCGGCGCGATCTGGCGAATCGAGCCGTCTCCGAAAAACTCGGTCTGGCCGTCGAGTTCGAGCGGCACCGCCGGGAAAATGAACGGAATCGCCGATGACGCGAGCAAATGCGCCGAGTCGAGCGCGACCATCCGCGCCGTGCGCTGCGCGCGCCGCCACGCGTGAATCGGCTCGTCCGCTTGGTAGAAGGTCAGATGCCGGCCGGTCGAATAGCTGAGCGCCGTGATCGACAGCGCATGCAGCGCGCGCGTGTCGAGCATCTGCTCGATGCGATGGAAGCTGAGCGCGCCGCGCAGCAGATGCGCGAGCGGCGCGTTGTCGAAGAGCGCGCGCGGCGAGCGGCGCACCGCCCAGCCGAAGCTCATCGCGGCCAGCCAGCGCGCGCCGGCGGCCGCGACGCCCGGCCAGTCGGTGCGATACACCTGGCGCGCGCGGATATTCGACCAGAA
>DATGHJ010000056.1:0-11163 GCA_035308085.1 Trinickia sp.
ACGAGCAAGAGCAGGTTGGTCGCGGCGTCCTGCGCGCGTTGCGCGGCGTCCTGCCGCATCTGCGTCAGCACCGAAACGCAGATCGCGAGCACGCTGGCCGCCAGCGCGACGCTGAGCGCGACGAGCAGGCCCGGGCGGCGCGTCAGCATCTCGGCGGCGCCGGGCGAGCGGCGCAAGGATAGTGGGGCTCCAGTTTCATCGGACGATTATTAGTGCGATTGTTGCCGACGAGCGGCATCTGCGAGCCGGATCATGCGGGGTTCGCAGGCACAGCGAAGCCTGGAAAGTATAGCGGCGAAGCGAGCGTTTGAAAGCGGCCGAAATGCGCGGGTTTTACCGGGTGGTTCAAAGTTTTGCCGGCGTCGGCCTGGCGGGGGTGAGGCGCGGGAGAGGTGGGGCAAGCGCGCGGAAGCGGAGGGCTTGGCGGATGGCCGGCCCGCTCGCGGACCCGACAGGGGCGCCAACGGTGGCGAGGCACCGCTCCCGCCCGCAGCGGCTCGTCGCGCGCCGCGGGTCCGGTGCCTCGCCGGGCGGGGCCGCTCGCAGCGAGACAGGCGGCTGCAAGCCTGCCCGCGCTGCCGGCGGCCGCGTCAGGACTGCGTTTCTTTCAGTTCCTCCGAAGGCGTGGTGGTCGTCCGTACCGCTTCTGCAAAACGGGTGAGCGCCGCCAGCGAACCGCTGACGCTCACGTATTCCTCGCGCCCGATTTTTCCGTCGAGCAGGACGGCCATGCCAGACTCCTTCGCCAGTTCAATGATGTTCACTTGCAGTTCTCCGTGCGTTTCGCTCAAGGCTTACGCTTTGTCGCGGTTATCGTTCAAGGCGGCCGGATCGGTCCGGTCTCTTGCTTCTTCGAGCGGCCCGTGGTCGAGGCAGGCGGCTCGCTTTTACTAAAGCATTGGCTATGCCCGTTTTGCTGTTTTGGGTTCGGCACCGCTTGCGAGCACCGCAGCCCGCCGGGCGCTCGATTCGGCGCGATTCCAGTGCGCCGGCGCATCCATTCTGGTGCGTGGCACGCGCTTTCCTGGGGCGGGCGGGGTAAGGGTTATCACGGGCCATGAAGTTATTTCAAAACCCGGCTGCGGCGGCGATTTCGGCGGCGGTGGACTGTGGGGCGAGCAGACGATGTGTCTATACAAGTCGGTCGACCGCCCGAATTGTCCGGTCTGATGCCGGCGCGGTGGCGTCGAATTTGCTGCAGAGCAGAAGAGAAGGGATTCCCAAGAGGCGAGAACGCCGCGGTTGCACTAATGGAAAGCCCTTATCCGGAAATCGCAAAAACGAGTTGTATAGACAAGAGCGCGGCGCTAGACTGCCTCCACGTTTTCGATATCACAGGACCTTCCAATCCATGTTGACTCTCACGCCCGGCCATCTGACCCTCCCGCAGCTGCGCCAAATCGCCCGCCGTCCCGTGAAGCTTCAGCTCGATCCGAAGAGCTTCGCCGCGATCGACGCCTGCGCCAAGGCCGTTGCCGACATCGCCGCGAAGGGCGAACCCGCCTACGGGATCAATACCGGCTTCGGACGCCTCGCCAGCACGCATATCCCGCACGACCAGCTCGAGCTGCTGCAGCGCAATCTCGTGCTGTCGCACGCGGTCGGCGTCGGCGCGCCGATGTCGGCGCCGGTCGTGCGCCTCTTGATCGCACTCAAGGTGTCGAGCCTCGGCCGCGGCCACTCGGGTATTCGCCGCGAAGTCATCGACGCGCTCATCACGCTCTTCAATCATGACGTGCTGCCGGTGATCCCCGTGAAGGGCTCGGTCGGGGCATCGGGCGACCTGGCGCCGCTCGCGCATATGTCGGCGGTGCTGCTCGGGATCGGCGAAGTGCTCATCCGCGGCGAGCGCGCAAGCGCAGCCGAAGGCCTCTCGGCCGCCGGCCTCGCGCCGCTCACGCTGCAAGCGAAGGAGGGCCTCGCGCTGCTGAACGGCACGCAGGCTTCGGCCGCGCTCGCGCTCTACAACATGTTCGCGATCGAAGACCTGTACCGCACGGGCCTCGTGGCGGGCGCGCTGTCGGTCGATGCGGCCGCGGGTTCGGTCAAGCCGTTCGACGCGCGCATCCACGAACTGCGCGGCCACCCAGGCCAGATCGACGCGGCCGCGGCCTACCGCACGCTGCTCGACGGCTCCGGCATCAACCTCTCGCACCGCGACTGCGGCAAGGTGCAGGACCCGTACAGCCTGCGCTGCCAGCCGCAGGTGATGGGCGCGTGTCTCGACCAGATGCGCCACGCGGCCGACGTGCTGCTGATCGAAGCGAACGCGGTCTCCGACAACCCGCTGATCTTCCCGGACACCGGTGAAGTGCTCTCGGGCGGCAACTTCCATGCGGAGCCCGTCGCGTTCGCCGCCGACAACCTCGCGCTGGCCGCCGCCGAAATCGGCGCGCTCGCGGAACGCCGCATCGCCTTGCTGATCGACGCGACGCTGTCGGGCCTGCCGCCGTTCCTCGTCAAGGATGGCGGTGTCAACTCCGGCTTCATGATCGCGCACGTGACGGCTGCCGCGCTCGCCTCGGAGAACAAGACGCTCGCGCATCCGGCTTCCGTCGATTCGCTGCCGACTTCCGCGAACCAGGAAGACCACGTGTCGATGGCGACCTTCGCCGCGCGCAAGCTCGCCGACATCGCCGAGAACACCGCGAACATCCTCGCGATCGAATTGCTCGCGGCCGCGCAAGGCGTGGACCTGCGCGCGCCGAACAAGACGAGCGGGGCGCTGCAGCGCGTGATGGACACCGTGCGCGAGGCCGTGCCGCACTATGAGCTCGACCACTACTTCGCGCCCGATATCGCGGCGATCGCGCAGCTGGTGCAAGGCGGCACGATCGCGTCGCACAGCCCGTTCTCGTTCGTTTCCGAACAGCACTAAGGCGCGCAGGCCGAACGACAGCGAACCACCAAAGGCACCCGCATGAACGCTCCCGCATACCTGGAAATCAAGAACTTCATCCTCGCGCGCATCCATGCGGGCGAGTGGGAGGAGGGCGACCAGGTGCCATCGGAGAACGAGCTCGCGCGCGACTTCAAGGTGGCGCGCATGACGGTCAACCGCGCGTTGCGCGAGCTGACCTCGGAGCAGGTGCTCACGCGCGTGCAGGGCGCCGGTACGTTCGTCGCTCGGCCGAAGTACGAATCGACGCTCGTGGCGATCCGCAGCATCTCGGACGAGATCGTCGCGCGCGGTCATCGCCATCACGCGAGCGTGCTGCACCTGGGCGCCACGATCGCGGACGACACGCTCGCCGATGAAATGCAGGTGAGCGCGGGCAGCCCGGTGTTCCATTCACGCGTGCTGCACTTCGAGAACGACGAGCCGGTGCAGCTCGAAGAGCGCTGGGTCAACCCGGCGGTGGCGCCCGAATACGCGCTGCAGGACTATTCGCTGACCACGCCGAACCAGTACCTCGTGCGCGTCGCGCCGTTGCAGCGCGTCGAGTACCGGATCGAAGCCGCGGTGCCCGAGGACGACACGCGCAAGCATCTGACGATGAACGACACCGAGCCGTGCCTGATGCTGCATCGGCGCACGTGGTCGCAGGGCGTGGTCGCCTCGGTGGCCAATCTCTGGCACCCCGGCACCCGCTATCGCTTCACCGGACATTTCTGAGCCTAGCCTTTTGCCATTGCGAGGTCGTCCGCACGGTCCCTCGCCAACCCGACGAACCCGACGAACCCGACGAACCTGAAGAGAACCCACATGAACAACCCGAAGCACATCGACCCCCGTCTGGACCCGACCCGCACGATCCGCGCGCCGCGCGGCACGGAGAAGAGCTGCAAGAGCTGGCTGACCGAAGCGGCGTTCCGGATGATCCAGAACAACCTCGATCCGGAAGTCGCCGAGCATCCGCATGCGCTCGTCGTATACGGCGGCATTGGGCGCGCGGCGCGCAACTGGGATTGCTTCGATCAGATCCTCGCCTCGCTCAAAGACTTGAACGACGACGAGACGCTCCTGATTCAATCGGGCAAGCCGGTCGGCGTGTTCCGCACGCATGCCGACGCGCCGCGCGTGTTGCTCGCGAACTCGAACCTCGTGCCGCACTGGGCGACGTGGGAGCACTTCCACGAGCTCGACCGCAAGGGCCTCATGATGTACGGCCAGATGACGGCGGGCAGCTGGATCTACATCGGCAGCCAGGGGATCGTGCAGGGCACCTATGAGACGTTCTTCTCGGTCGCCAACCAGCACTTCAACGGCGACCCGAAGGGCCGCTGGATCCTGACGGGCGGCTTGGGCGGCATGGGCGGCGCGCAGCCGCTCGCGGCGACGATGGCGGGCTTCTCGATGATCGCGGTCGAATGCGATGAGACGCGCATCGATTTCCGCTTGAAGACGCGCTACGTCGACAAGAAGGCGAAGACGCTCGACGAAGCGCTCGCGATGCTCGAAGAGGCGAAGCAGGCGGCCAAGCCGGTGTCGATTGGTCTGCTCGGCAACGCGGCCGACGTGTTCGCTGAATGCGTCGCGCGCGGCATCACGCCCGATTGCGTGACGGACCAGACGAGCGCGCACGATCCGATCAACGGCTACCTGCCGCAAGGCTGGAACGTCGAGCAATGGCGCGAGCGCCAGAAGGTCGATCCGCAGAGCATCGTGCAGCCCGCGAAGCAATCGATGGCCAAGCAAGTCGAAGCGATGCTCGAGCTGCAACGGCGCGGCGCGGCGACGCTCGATTACGGCAACAACATCCGTCAGATGGCGCTCGAAATGGGCGTGAAGAACGCGTTCGATTTCCCGGGCTTCGTGCCCGCGTATATCCGGCCGCTGTTCTGCGAAGGCAAGGGCCCGTTCCGCTGGGTCGCGCTTTCGGGCGACCCCGAGGACATCTACAAGACGGATGCCAAGGTCAAGGAGCTGATCCCCGACGATCCCCACCTGCACAACTGGCTCGACATGGCGCGTGAGCGCATCGCGTTCCAGGGCCTGCCCGCGCGTATCTGCTGGGTGGGCGTGAAGGATCGCTACCGTCTGGGTCAGGCGTTCAACGAAATGGTGAAGAACGGTGAACTGAAGGCGCCGATCGTGATCGGCCGCGACCACCTCGACACCGGCTCGGTGGCGAGCCCGAACCGGGAGACGGAATCGATGAAGGACGGCTCGGACGCGGTGAGCGACTGGCCGCTGCTCAATGCGCTGCTGAACACGGCAGGCGGCGCGTCGTGGGTCTCGCTGCACCACGGCGGCGGCGTGGGCATGGGCTTCTCGCAGCACTCGGGCGTGGTGATCGTGGCGGACGGCACGCAGGCGGCGCACGAGCGTCTGGGGCGCGTGCTGTTCAACGATCCGGCCACGGGCGTGATGCGTCATGCCGATGCCGGCTACGAGCTCGCGCAGCAGAGCGCGCGCGAAGCCGGCCTCAAGCTGCCGATGCTGGGGCGCTGAACATGGCCGCCGGCGCGGGGGATGGAACGACACAGCCGCAGGATGGGCGCGCGGGTGCGGTCACGCTCTTGCGCGCGGCCGATCTCGTCGCGTCGCGCTGGAAGAACGGCGGCGGCGTGACGCGCGAGATCGCCGCGTATCCGTGGGGCTCGGACCTCGAGACGTTCGTGTGGCGCGTGAGCGTCGCGGACGTCGAAAAGCCGGGACCGTTCTCGCGTTTTCCAGGCATCGACCGCTCGCTCGTCCTGCTCTCGGGCAACGGCATGCTGCTCGACGAACGCGGCGGCATCACGTACTCGCTGATGAAGCCGCTCGACGCCGCGCACTTCAACGGCGAGACGGCGATCGAAGCGAGCCTCGTCGACGGCCCGACGCGCGATTTCAATCTGATGCTGCGGCGCGGCCGCGTGCGAGGGTTGATCGACGTGTGGCGCGGCCAGGCGGAGCACACGCTCGACGCGGACGTGATGCTGCTGTTCTGCGCGAGCGGGAGGTTCGATGTCACGCTCGGCGTGGACGCTTCCGATACCGGCGCGCCAGTCACGCTCGGCGAGACCGATACGCTGTGCATCGAAGCGCCTCGCGCGCTGTCGTGCGCGGTGTCCGGCTCGGGCGTGATGCTCGCGGTGTACATCCGCTACGTGTGAACCGCGCTCGAGCCGGCGCGCCGGCTCGAGCCGTCACTCTTCGCACGGCTTACCGAGCCAGTTTCAAGCAAACCGTTTCGAGCACGCGATGAACGACACAGTCTGGCAGCACTTTCATCTCTGTCCGCAAGGCGATCCGGATCATGTGATCCGCGATGCCGCGCTCGCCGTGCGCGACGGCAAGGTCGCGTGGCTCGGCGCCGCGCGCGACCTGCCCGCTGAATTCTCGGCGTGGCCGCGCGAGCATTTGGGCGGCGCGTGGGTCACGCCGGGTCTCGTCGATTGCCACACGCATCTGGTCTACGGCGGCCAGCGCGCCGATGAATTCGCGATGCGCCTCGCGGGCGTCAGCTACGAAGAGATCGCGAGGCGCGGCGGTGGCATCGTCTCGACGGTGCGCGCGACGCGCGCGGCGAGCGAGGCCGAGTTGCTGCGTGCATCGGCGGCAAGGCTCGAGCCGCTGATCGCCGAAGGCGTCGCCGCGATCGAAATCAAATCGGGCTATGGCCTCGACCTCGAAGGCGAGCGCAAGATGCTGCGCGTCGCGCGCGAGCTGGGCCGGCGCTATCCCGTCTCGGTCTACACGACGTTTCTCGGCGCGCACGCGGTGCCGCCCGAATTCGCAAACCGCGCCGACGACTATATCGACGCAGTCTGCGAGCGCATGCTGCCGGCGCTCGCGGACGAAGGGCTCGTCGATGCGGTCGACGTGTTCTGCGAGCGCATCGGCTTCACGCTCGCGCAGAGCGAGCGCGTGTTCGAAGCGGCCGCGCGCCGCAACCTGCCCGTCAAAATGCACGCCGAGCAGTTGAGCAACAGCGGCGGCACGGCGCTTGCCGCGCGCTATCGCGCGCTATCCGCCGATCACCTCGAATTCCTCGACGAAGCGGGCGTCGCGGCGATGCAGGAAGCGGGCACCGTCGCCGTGCTGCTGCCGGGCGCGTACTACTTCATCCGCGAAACGCAATTGCCGCCGATCGACCTGCTGCGCCGCTACGAAGTGCCGATTGCGATCTCGACCGACAGCAACCCCGGCACGTCGCCGTCCACGTCGCTCGTTGCGATGCTGAACCTCGCTTGCACGCTGTTTCGCCTGACCGTGCCCGAAGTGCTGAAGGGCGTCACGCAACACGCGGCGCGCGCACTCGGGCAACCCGAGCGACACGGCGAGCTCGCGGTGGGGCGCGCGGCGGACTTCGTCGCGTGGTCCGTCGACACGCTCGCCGAACTCGCATACTGGATCGGGCGGCCGCTCACGCAGCGCGTCGTGCGCGCGGGCGGCACCGTCTATTTGCGCGATGCGCATCCGATCCTGGAACCGGCACCTCTTCACGCTTTCGATCGATGACTGGAAATCACACGCTTTTTGCCGAGCACGCGTATTTGCCCGATGGGTGGCGACGCGCTGTCTTGCTCGAATGGGACGACGCGGGCGTGCTCGTGGCCGTGACGCCCGATAGCCCGGCGTTGCCGAATGTCGCGCGCGCGGCGGGCCCCGTCATGCCCGGCATGCCGAACCTGCACTCGCATGCGTTCCAGCGCGCGATGGCGGGGCTCGCCGAATATCGCGCCAACGCCACCGACAACTTCTGGAGCTGGCGCGACCTGATGTACCGCTTCGCCGCGCGCATCACGCCCGAAGGGCTGGGCGCGATCGCGCGCTGGCTCTACATCGAGATGCTGAAGGCGGGCTATACGTCGGTGTGCGAGTTCCACTACGTGCATCACATGGCCGACGGCGGCCGCTACGCGAATGCGGCGGAGCTCGCCGAGCGCGTTGTCGATGCCGCCACGAGCACGGGCATCGGCATGACGATGCTGCCGGTGCTCTACCAGTACAGCGGCTTTGGGGCGCGAGCGCCGCGCGACGATCAGCGCCGCTTCATCAATACGCCGGACAGTCTGCTCGAGCTGCTCTCGACGCTGCGCCGCGCACGTCCCGAGCACGCCGCGCTGCGCTACGGCGTGGCGCCGCATTCGTTGCGCGCGGTGTCGGAGGAGTCGCTGCGCGCGCTCGTTGCCGGTCTCGATGCAAGCGCTCCGGTGCACATCCATATCGCCGAGCAAACGGGCGAAGTCGACGACTGCCTCGCGACCACTGGCGCGCGCCCCGTGCAGTGGCTGCTCGAACGCTTCGACGTGGACGCGCGCTGGTGCCTCGTGCACGCAACCCACATCGACGCCGACGAGACCGTCGCGCTCGCCAAGAGCCGCGCCGTGGCGGGACTGTGCCTGACGACCGAGGCGAACCTCGGCGACGGCATTTTCCCGGCGCACGCGTATCTCGATGCACGCGGGCGCTTCGGTGTCGGGTCGGATAGCCATATCGGCGTCGATTGGCGTGCCGAACTGCGGCTGCTCGAATACGGGCAGCGTCTCGTGCGGCGGCAGCGCAACGTGCTGGCGTCGGACGCGCATTCGCACGTCGCCGACTGTCTCTTCGACGCGGCGCTTGGCGGGGGCGCGCAAGCGACAGGGCGCGCAACGGGCGCGCTGCGAGCGGGGTGCCGAGCCGATTGGCTCGTGCTCGACCCGGATCACCCGAGCCTCGCCGAGCATGCGCCCGACAAGTGGCTCTCCGGCATCGTCTTCTGCGAGCATGGCGAAACGCCGGTGCGCGATGTCTATGCCGGCGGACGGCGAGTCGTCGAGGCGCGCCGGCATGCCGACGAGGCGATGGCCTACGCGGCATATCGCGCGGCTGTCGCCGACCTGCTCGGCTCATGATGGGGGGCCGCGCGCGGACGGCCATCCGCGCAGCGGTTGTCCGCAGGCGGCCCCCCCGCCCCGCGTCTCGGCTATCCTCTTTCGCCTAGACCTGGACACGCTTCGAAAACCATTCAGCCACGCGCACTGCCATGACCGCTTCCACCGATCTCCCGATTTTTTCCCTGCATCGCGGCAGCCAGCCGCTGTTGATCTCGATCCCGCACCTCGGCACGCGCATCGCCGACGACATCGCGGCGACGATGACCCCGGCCGCGATGCGCGTCGACGATTGCGACTGGCACCTTGACCGCCTGTATGCGTTCGCGAAGCGGCTGGGCGCGTCGATCCTCAGCCCGACATACGCGCGCTACGTGATCGACCTGAACCGCCCGCCCGACGGCGCGAACCTGTACCCGGGGCAGGACACGACAGGGCTTTTGCCTGTCGATACCTTCGATAAGGAGCCGCTGTACCAGCCGGGCCGCGAGCCCGGTGACGCCGAACTCGCGCGCCGCCGCGAGCTTTATTGGAAGCCGTACCACGAAGCGCTCGCGGCCGAGCTGGCCGCGCTCAAGGCGCGGCACGGCAAGGTGCTGCTGTGGGAGGCGCATTCGATTCGCTCGCACGTGCCGCGCTTTTTCGAAGGGCGTCTGCCGGACTTCAACTTCGGCACGGCAGGCGGCGCGAGCGCGGCCGCGGGCCTCGCGGAAGAACTGGCCGCCATCGTGACGAAGCACGGCGGCTTTACCGCGGTGGCAAACGGGCGTTTCAAGGGCGGCTACATCACGCGCCAATACGGCGTGCCCGCCAGCGGCATCCACGCGGTGCAGCTCGAGCTGTCGCAAATCACATATATGGAAGAACGCATGCCGTATTCGTACGACGACACGCTGGCCGCCAAGGTCGAGCCGCTGCTCGAAACGCTGGTCAAGGCTGCGCTCGAAAGGGTCGCTTCAAGCTGAGCCCGGCGTCCGTCACGCGTTCGACCGCGCGCATGCACGGCTCGGCCACCCTTCGTCCTGTTCTCGTCATCGCTTCGTCAGCCGAGCCAGGCGCGCAAATTGCTCGCCTGGCGACACGCCCGCCGCGCCGCGCTTCCCCGCGGTCCTGACGCATGGCGCCGCAGCGCGCCGCAGCGCTAAAACCCGCGCCTGGTAACGGATGTTTTCAATTTCGCGCATTGCGCGCAGCGCGGCGTAGCGGCTAGTCTTTCATCGATGAGCAATTCCGGCTACGCGCGGCGCGGCCCGTCAGGCCGCGCCGCCCCCCGCCTCGGAGGGTATGAATCGATGGACAACTCGGCAATGGAAGATTCCGACGAAGCCATGGTGCAGGTCTGGCGCGAGAACCTCGGCGTGCTGACGGAAGCGGTCGGCGCGGTCACGCGCCTTGCGCGGATGATGTCGCTATCCGCGAGCTTGTTGAAGCTGATCCTGGCCGGCCAGCGCGAATTCAGCGAAGAGTTCGTGCGCGGCGTCGAGACCGTGACCGGGCTGCCGGCCGGCTGGATGGACACGCCACATGGCGCCGGCGAAATCCCCGCGAGCACTCAGACCGCGATCGACACCGAAACGCCTTTCGCCAAGTTCCGGGGCACCGTGCATCCGGTGCGCAAGCGGACCGTACTCAAGAGCGGCGGCGATCTTCTCGGGCGCAGCGAAGGCGCTCGGCGCGCGGCCGAAGCGGCCAGCGACGAAGCCGAGCAGAACCGGCGCCGCGCGCACTTTCGCAAGGTTCGCGATCTCGCCGCGCAGGAAGTGCGGCGGCTCGAATGGCACCTCAACCATCCGCCGGCCGAGTTGACCGTGCTGCGCGCGAAAGTCGAAGACGTGATGGACGCCGCGAGCGAACTCGATGAACGCGCGGCCGCCGATCTCGCCGGGCGCATCGAGCAGATCGAGAAACATCACGATCTGCTCAAGCGCCATGTCGAGAAGCTGTATGCGCTGCTGACGCGGCTCGACCTTGCCGAGCGCGGGAGCGAAGGTTCGGAGTAGGCGGTGCTTCGCGGTTCCGCGCGGTTTCGGTGAAGCCGACATTGAATTCCGGCTTCCGCTTGACTAGTCTGGACGAAACGCACCGGTAGAGTTTCCAGCCTATGCGCCATGAACGGGGAGCGTCATGGACAACGATCTGGCCAGGAAGTCGGGGAGGGGCGGTCGGCCTTCGCGGCACGATGCGGAGATTCGCGTGCAGGTGGTGCTCGAAGTGGCGAAGGGAAAATTCCTTTCGGCCGGCTATCGGGAAACGAGCCTCGATGCGATCGCCCGCGACGCAGGGGTGGCGAAAAAGACGCTTTATTGCCATTTCGGCAGCAAGGCTGGCCTGTTCGACGCCATCGTGCGGACGCTGACCGATGTGTGGGTAGAGGAACTCCGGAAAATCGTCGACAACGATAACGGGCCGGCTGCC
>DATGHJ010000057.1:0-3234 GCA_035308085.1 Trinickia sp.
AGCGGCGCGACGAGCCGTCCCGTCTCCAGTTCGCGCTGCACGAGCAGCAGGCTTTCCAGGCACACCCCCAATCCGTCCACGGCCGCGCTGATCGACATGAACGAGCGGTCGAAGCGCGGCCCGCGTGTGATGTCGAGACGCGTCTTGCGATTCAGCCGCATCCAGTCGCGCCACCCGACGAGGCAGCTTTCGCTATGGATCAGCGTGTGGTGCTGCAAATCGGCAGTCGTGCGGATCGGATGTTCGCCGTCGGCAAGCCGCGGCGCACAGAGCGGCACGATCGTTTCAGGCGGCAGCTCCAGCACCATCGTGCCGACCGGCTGCAGCCTGCGCGCGCCGTAGCGGATGTCGACGTCGACGGCATCGGTCGTCAAATCGGCCGGGCTCGACGACGCGTTGAGCCGCACGTCGATGTCGGGATTGAGCGCGGAAAAGCGCGCGAGACGCGGCATCAGCCATTGGGTCGCGAAGCTCGGCGTGGCGTGCACGGTGAGGATGTCGCTCTTCGCGACGCGGCCGATGTTGCGCGTCGCCGCGTCGATGCGGGCGAACGCGGCGGCGATCTCCTCGGCGTATTGCCGCCCCGAGTCGGTCAAGACGACAGCGCGATGTACGCGGTGAAAGAGCCGCACGCTCAATTGCTCTTCAAGAAGCTTGACCTGATGGCTGACGGCGGACGGCGTGACGAACAGCTCGTCTGCGGCCAGCGCGAACGACGAGAGCCGCGCCGCTGCCTCGAACGCCTGAATCGACTTGAGCGTAACGCGATTGTGCATCACAGCATTCCGATGAATTGAATTCAGCGATACGGCCACTTTAATTCGTTTGAGCGCGAGAACTCAAGGGCCTACGCTTACCACAACCGAAACGAGGAGGAGATCACGGTGACTACGAGCGAAGCCGGACGGACGACCGAATCCGTTCAACTCGCGGAACGCGCGTACCGCGTCCGCCGCAACGCGCTCTTGATGGGCGAGGTGCAAGGGCAGGGCTACATCGGCCAGGCGCTGGACATTGCCGACGTGTTGGCCACGGCCTACTTTCATGCGATGAAATACCGCCCGGAGGACCCCGACTGGGAAGGCCGCGACCGCTTCCTGCTGTCCAACGGCCACTATGCGATCGCGCTCTACGCGGCGCTGATCGAAGCAGGCATCGTCCCCGAAGAAGAGCTGGAGACCTACGGCAGCGACGACAGCCGCCTGCCGATGTCCGGCATGGCGAGCTACACGCCCGGCATGGAAATGTCCGGCGGCTCGCTCGGGCAGGGCCTCACGATCGCGGTCGGCCGTTGCCTCGGGTTGAAGCGCAAGGGTTCCGGTGCGTTCGTCTACACGCTGTTTTCCGATGGCGAACTCGATGAAGGCGCGGTGTGGGAAGCGATCATGTCCGCTGCGCACTGGCAGCTCGACAACCTGATCGGGATCGTCGACGTCAACAACCAGCAGGCCGATGGCCCGTCGACGCAGATCATGGCGTTCGAGCCGCTCGTCGAGAAGCTCGAGGCGTTCGGCTGGTTCGTGCAGCGCGTGAACGGCAATGACCTTGACGCGGTGGTCGCCGCATTCGACGCGGCGCGCGCACATCGCGCCCCGCAGCCGCGCATGATCGTCTGCGATACGAAGATGGGCTGCGGCGTGCCGTTCCTCGAAGCCCGCGAGAAGAACCACTTCATCCGTGTCGATGCGCACGAATGGCAACTCGCGCTCAAGGCGCTCGAAGAAGGAAAGCAAGCATGAGCCAAGCCACCGCACAAAAGCCGCGTCTGAAGACCTCGGCGATGATCGCGTCGATCGCGGGCGCTGGACAGGCCACGCGTTCCGCCCCGTTCGGCCATGCGCTCGTCGAGCTGGCGAAGCAGCGCCCCGAGGTCGTGGGCATGACGGCCGATCTCGGCAAGTACACCGATTTGCACATCTTCGCGAAGGCGTTCCCCGAGCGCTACTACCAGATGGGCATGGCCGAGCAGTTGCTGATGGGGGCCGCCGCCGGCATGGCCCACGAGGGCGCGCAGCCGTTCGTCACGACCTACGCGGTATTCGCGTCGCGCCGCGCTTACGACTTCATCCACCAGACGATCGCCGAGGACAACCTCGACGTGAAGATCGTCTGCGCGCTGCCCGGCCTCACGACCGGCTACGGCCCGAGCCACCAGGCCGCCGAGGACCTCGCGCTCTTCAGGGCGATGCCGAATCTCACCGTGATCGATCCGTGTGACGCGCACGAGATCGAGCAGATCGTGCCGGCCATCGCCGACCATCGCGGCCCCGTCTATATGCGCCTGCTGCGCGGCAACGTCCCGCTCGTGCTCGATCAATACGACTACCGCTTCGAGCTCGGCCGCGCCAAGCTGCTGCGCGACGGCGCCGAAGTGCTGATCGTCTCGACCGGGATCATGACGATGCGCGCGCTCGAAGTGGCGAAGGCGCTCGAACAGGATCGCGTCGACGTGGGCGTGCTCCACGTGCCGACGATCAAGCCGCTCGATACGGTGACGATCCTGCGTGAAGCGCGGCGCTCGGGCCGCCTCGTCGTGGTGGCCGAGAACCATACGACGATCGGCGGTCTCGGCGAAGCCGTCGCGACCGCGTTGCTTGGCGCAGGCGTGACGCCGCCGTTCCGCCAGATCGCGCTGCCCGATGCGTTCCTCGATGCGGGCGCGCTGCCGACGCTGCACGACCGCTACGGCATCTCCACGAATGCGATGGCCGACACTATCAAGGGCTGGCTCAGCTAAGCCGCTTTCGTCGCAGCACTTCATTACACGACATTCGCGCTCGAAGCGCACCCTATCAGGAGAACGAAGCATGTCAGAGTCGAAACTTCTTGCCGGCAAGGTCGCCGTCATCTCGGGCGCTGCCTCGCCGCGCGGAATCGGCATGGCGACGGCGCGCATGTTCGCCGCCCACGGCGCGACGGTCGCGATTTTCGATCTCGACGAGCGCGCGGCCATCGAAGCCGCATCGTCGATCGGCCCGGCCCATCGCGGCTACGCCTGCAACGTGACCGACCGGCAGGCGTGCCAGGCCGCGGTCGAGCGCGTGGTCGCCGATCTCGGCAAGATCGACGTGCTCATCAACAACGCCGGCGTCACGCAGCCGGCCAAGCTGCTCGACATCGATCCGGAAAGCTGGGACCGCATCCTCGACGTGAATCTGCGCGGCGTGCTGTATCTCTCGCAAGCGGTGGTGCCGCAGATGAAGAAGCAGGGCAAGGGGTCGATCGGCTGCATGT